>NZ_SMLD01000229.1:0-12689 GCF_004352805.1 Nonomuraea mesophila | reverse complement strand
CACCCATCCAGCAGGGAGCAGTGATGTTCACCGGAATCATCGAGGAAAAGGGCGAGGTCGTGGCCGTCGAGCGGACGGGGGGAGGAGCCCTGCTGTCCGTACGCGGGCCGCTCGTCACCTCCGACGCGCGCCACGGCGACTCGATCGCGGTCAACGGCGTGTGCCTCACGGTCGTGACCGCCGAGCACGACGTGTTCACCGTCGACGTGATCAGGGAGTCGTTCGACCGCAGCTCGCTGGGCACGCTGGCCGAGGGCTCCGCCGTCAACCTGGAGCGCTCCGTACGCGCCGACCAGCGCCTGGGCGGCCACATCGTGCAGGGCCACGTGGACGGCACCGCCACGCTGCTGTCCAGGGAGCCGGGTGAGAGCTGGGACGACGTGCGGTTCTCGCTGCCCGCTCCGCTCGCCCGCTATGTCGCGGAGAAGGGCTCGATCGCGATCGACGGAATCAGCCTGACGGTCACGACGGTTGACGACGAAAGCTTCGGCGTGAGCCTCATCCCGACCACGTTGAAGCTCACCACTCTGGGCGACCGCCAGGTGGGCGACGTGGTGAACATCGAGGTCGACGTGATCGCCAAATATGTGGAGAGGCTGGTGGCCGGACAGTGAACTGGGCAGACGCCGGATTTGAGATATTCGGCACGCGGTTGTTGTGGACCGACCTGGTGGGCAACATCGCCGCCCTGTCGACGGTCCTGCTCGCCATCCGCAAGTCGATGTGGACGTGGCCGGTCCAGTTCACCGGCGCGGTGTTGCTGTTCGTGGCCTCCGTCAACGCGCACATCACCGGCAACGCGCTCAAGCAGGCGCTGTTCGCCGGGCTGGCGATCTACGGATGGTGGGCCTGGCGGCGTGGCACCGAGAACGGCAGGCAACTGGCCATCCGCCCGGCGCAGTGGTGGGAACGACTCGTCCTGATCGGTTGCATGGTGCTGGGCACCGCCGCGATCGGCCTGCTCTTCTATGTCACGGGCCTGTCGTGGGGCGCCAAGGTGCCGCTGCCTGAGGGCGCCTTGCTGGTGGCCGCCGACGCCTACATCTTCGTCGGCAGCGCGATGGCCACCTGGGCCCAGGGCAGGGCGCTGGTGGACTTCTGGATCGTGTGGGTGGCCGTCGACCTGGTGGGAGTGCCTGTGGCGTTCTACTCGGGATTGGTGGTCTCCGGATACGTGTACGCCGTGTTCTTCGTGCTGGTGCTCGTCGGTTTCGTGAAGTGGCTGAGGGAATCCCGTACGACCCGGCTCCAGATGGCGGTGGCCCAGTGAACGACATCACCCTCGACCCCATCGAACGCGCCATCGAGGACATCCGCGACGGCAAACCCGTCGTGGTCGTCGACGACGAGAGCAGGGAGAACGAAGGCGACCTCATCTTCGCCGCCGCCAAGGCCACGCCCGACCTGTGCACCTTCACCATCCGGCACACCAGCGGCATGATCTGCGTGGCCATGGAGGGCAAGGAGCTCGACCGGCTCGGCCTGCCGCTCATGGTGTTCCACAACAAGGAGCGCATGCGCACGGCGTACACGATCACCGTGGACGCGCGCGACGGCGTCACCACGGGCATCTCCGCCGCCGACCGGGCCCGGACCATCCGCACGCTCGCCGACTCCGCCACCGAGCCCGAGGAACTCGTACGCCCCGGTCACGTCTTCCCGCTGCGCTACCACGAGGGCGGCGTGCTGGCCAGGCGCGGCCACACCGAGGCGGCGGTCGACCTGGCCAGGGCGGCGGGGTTGTCGGCGGCGGGTGCGCTGGCCGAGGTCGTCAACGACGACGGCACCATGGCCAGGTTGCCTGAGCTGCGCCGCTTCGCCGACGAGCACGATCTGGCCCTGGTCTCGATCGAGCAGCTCGTCGACCACCGCCGCCGCGAGGAGAGCATGGTCACCAGGGTCGCGGAGACCCGGCTGCCCAACGCCCACGGCCAGTGGCGGGCGTACGGCTACGCCAGCGCGCTCGACGGCGGCGAGCACGTGGCCCTCGTCTACGGCGACCTGGCCGGCGGCGAGAACGTCCTGGTCAGGGCCCATTCCGAATGCCTGACCGGTGACGTGTTCGGCTCGCTGCGCTGCGACTGCGGGGTGCAGCTCGACCACGCGATGGAGGCCATCGCGAGGGAGGGCCGCGGCGTGGTCGTCTACCTGCGCGGTCACGAGGGCCGGGGCATCGGCCTGCTGGCCAAGCTGAGGGCGTACAGCCTGCAGGACAACGGCAGCGACACCGTCGACGCCAACGTGGAGCTCGGGTTGCCGGTGGACGCGCGCGAGTTCTCCAACGCGGCGCAGATCCTCGCCGACCTCGGGGTGAAGTCGGTGCGGCTGCTCACCAACAACCCGGCCAAGCTGAAGGGCATGGACGGTTACGGCATCAAGGTGCTCGGCCGTGAGCCCATGCCGGTGGCCATCAACCCCCACAACGAACGGTATCTCCGGGCCAAACGTGACCGGCTCGGCCATGACATCACGACATCCGGGGAGGCGTCATGAGCGGTGAAGGACGGCCGGGGGCGGTGGCGCCGGACGCGTCCGGGCTGACGGTGGGCGTGGTGGCGGCGAGCTGGCACGCCACGATCACCGACCAGCTCGTGGCGCGGGCGGTGCGGGCGTGCGGCGACAGCGGCGCCGTGGCGACGGTGGTGCGGGTGCCGGGTTCGCTGGAGATCCCGGTGGTGGCCCAGGCGCTGGCCCGCCGCTGCGATGCCGTCGTGGCGCTGGGCGCGGTCATCAGGGGCGAAACCGCCCACTTCGACTACGTCTGCGACTCGGTGACCTCGGGGCTGACCCGAATCTCGCTGGACGAGCGCACGCCGGTGGGCAACGGCGTGCTCACCTGCGAGACGCTCGACCAGGCACTCGCCCGATCGGGCCTGCCGGGCAGCAAGGAGGACAAGGGGTACGAGTCGGCCGTGGCCGCGCTGGAGACCGCCCTCCTGCTCAAGGACCTCCGGTAGCGTGCGGTAGGTTTCCCTCGTGTCGCAGCCCGCTCCGCCCCTGCCCGTCACCTGGCGCCCGCGCCGGGCGAGGATCGTCGCCTACGGCTTCGCCGTGCTGATCGTGCTCGGGGCGGTGGTCATGGCGATCTTCATCGCCGAGCCGTTCAAGCTGCCCGACCGGGTGGCGATCGTGCTGTTCGGGTGCGCGGTGGCCTACGTGCTGCACCTGCTGGGGCGGGTGCGGGTGGAGGCCGACGAGGAGGGCGTCACGATCGTCAACGCCCTGCGCACCCACCGCTACAGCTGGCCGGAGATCCTCGACGTCACGCTCCTCGTGGGCGACCCGTGGCCGCGCATCGACTTCTCCGACGGGCGCACGGTCGGCGCCATGGGCATCCAGGGCTCGGAGAAGGCCCGCGCCCGCCGGGCCACGGCGGAGCTCGAGGCGCTGATCCGCGAGCGCGGCGAGGCGCGCGAGGAATAGCGGCTCGGCGGCTCTGCCGGCGGGCGGGGGGCGGCGTAGCCTGAAAGCGTGCTACGGCGGACAATCAAGGCAATGGACATCGAGTCGCCGGACAAGCTGATCGAGCTCCTCGACCGCCACGCCTACCTGGCGGATGAGGGGCTGGCCACGGCGGCCTTCCTCGCCCTGCGGATGGGAAGGCCGCTGTTCCTCGAAGGAGAGGCGGGCGTCGGGAAGACCGAGCTGGCCAAGACCCTCGCGGCGCTGCTCGAAGCGCCGCTCATCAGGCTCCAGTGCTATGAGGGGCTGGACGCGGCCCAGGCCCTGTACGACTGGGACTTCGCCCGCCAGCTCCTCCACCTCAAGGCCGCGGAGGCCGCCGGGATCACCGACGTGAACCGGCTCGAAGGGGAGATCTACGACCGGCGGTTCCTGATCGCAAGACCGCTGCTGAAGGCCGTGGAGACGCAGCCGAGCGTGCTGCTCGTGGACGAGATCGACCGGGCCGACGACGAGTTCGAGGCGTTCCTGCTGGAGGTGCTCTCCGACTTCACGATCTCCATCCCCGAGCTGGGCACCGTCAGGGCCTCGACGCCCCCGGTGGTCGTGGTCACCTCCAACAGGACGCGGGAGGTGCACGACGCGCTGAAACGGCGCTGCCTCTACCACTGGCTGGAACATCCGAGCTTCGACCGCGAGGTCGCGATCCTGTTGCGCCGCCTGCCCGCCTGCACCGAGACGCTGGCCACGCAGGTGGCGCGGGCGGCCGAGCGGCTGCGCCGGGCCGACCTGGTCAAGCCGCCAGGAGTGGCCGAGACGCTCGACTGGACCGAGGCGCTGCTGACGCTCGGCGCCAGGGAACTCGACCCGGGTAAGGCCGCGGCCACGCTGGGCGCGGCCCTGAAATACCGCGAGGACGTCGCCACCGTGCTCGGGAACGGGCTGCTCTCCCATGGATGAGCTGGCCGCCACCATGACGGGGTTCGCCAGGACGCTGCGGGCCGCCGGCGTCGCGGCCGACCACGAGCGCACCCAGAACCTGCTGAGGGCGCTCGACCATCTCGACGTGAGCGACCAGGGCGAGGTCTACTGGGCCGGACGGCTCACGTTGTGCGCGACGCCTGACGACCTGCCGCGCTACGACCGGTGCTTCGCCGCCTACTTCGGCGGGCGGCGGGCGGGCGTCGCCCGTACGAGCACGACCAGCGTCACCCGGCACCTCGCCGCGCAGGCCGAGACCGGCGCGGACGACACGGACGGCGAGGACGACGGGACGGCGGCGCCGGCCACGGCGAGCCGCGTCGAGGTGCTGCGGCACCGCGACGTGGCCCGGCTGACGGAGGCCGAGCGGGCCGAGGTGCACCGGATGCTCTCCCTGCTGCGCGCCGGGCGGGCCCGGCGGCGTTCGCGCCGGTTCGAGGGTGCCCACCGGGGCGTGCTCGACCAGCGGCGCACCATCCGCGACGCGCTCAGGAAGGGCGAGGTGGCCCGGCTCAGGCACCGCAGGCACACCACCAGGCCGCGCACGGTGGTGCTCTTCGTCGACGTCAGCGGCTCCATGGCCCCGTACGCCGAGACGCTGCTCCGCTTCGCCCACGCGCTGGTCAGGAACGAGCCCAGGGCCACCAGGGTCTATTCCGCCGGCACCCGCCTGACCCCGATCACCGCCGAGTTGCGCCACCGCGACCCGGGCACGGCGCTGAACGAGGTCTCAAGGACCATCCCCGACTGGAGCGGCGGGACGCGACTGGGGGAGGAACTGCGCGAGTTTCTGGCCCGTTACAGTGCCAGAGGGACGATCGCGGTGATCGCCTCCGACGGATGGGAACGCGGTGACCCGGCGCTGCTCGGCGCCCAGGTGGCCAGGCTGGCCAGGCAGGCGCACCGGGTGATCTGGGTCAACCCGCACAAGGGGCACGCGGACTACCAGCCGCTCACCGGTGGCATGCGGGCCGTCCTGCCGTACCTCGACGACCTGGTGGCCGGCCACAGCCTGGCCGCTTTCGAGCAACTCAGCGAAAGGCTCGCCCATGCGTGACGTGCTGCCGGAGATCGTGGAGTGGTGGAGGTCCGGGCGCCGGTTCGGGCTGGCAACGGTGGTCAGCACGTTCAGCAGCGCGCCGCGGCCGCCCGGCGCGGCCATGGCGGTGTGCGGCGACGAGGTGGCCGGCAGCGTGTCGGGAGGCTGTGTCGAGGGAGCGGTGTTCGAGCTGGCCACGGAGGTGGTCACGGAGACCGGCCGGCCCGTGCTCCAGCGGTACGGCGTCAGCGACGACGACGCCTTCGCCGTCGGACTGACCTGCGGCGGCATCATCGACGTCTTCGTCGAGCCCGTGTCGCGGGAGACGTTCCCCGAGCTGGGGGAGATCTCCGCGGCCGTGGAGGAGCGCCGGCCGGTCGCCGTGGCCACCATCGTCTCGGGCCCCGGCCAGGTCGGCGCCCGCCGGATCATCTGGCCCGACCGCTCGTCGGGCGGCCTGGGCCTGGAGCGCCTCGACGAGGCCGTGGACGACGACGCCCGCGGCATGCTCGCGCAGGGTCTGACCGGCGTCAGGCACTACGGCGGCCAGGGAGAGCGCCGGCTCGACGACCTGGCGGTGTTCGTCCAGTCGTTCGCGCCGGCGCCGCGCATGCTGGTCTTCGGGGCCATCGACTTCGCCGCGGCCGTGGCCAGGGTGGGCAAGTTCCTCGGCTACCACGTCACGGTCTGCGACGCCCGGCCCGTCTTCGCCACCGCCAAGCGTTTCCCCGACGCCGACGAGGTGGTGGTGAAGTGGCCGCACGACTACCTGGCCTCCGTGGAGGTGGACGAGCGCACGGTGATCTGCGTGCTGACCCACGACCCCAAGTTCGACGTGCCGCTGCTGGAGGTGGCGTTGCGCACGGGCGCCGGTTACGTCGGGGCCATGGGCTCGCGCCGCACCCACGACGACCGGCTGGCGCGCCTGCGCGAGTCAGGCCTCACCGAGGAGGAGCTGGCCGGGCTGCGCTCGCCCATCGGGCTCGACCTCGGCGCGCGCACCCCCGAGGAGACGGCCGTGTCGATCGCCGCCGAGCTGATCCAGCTGCGGTGGGGCGGCTCGGGCGCTCCGCTGTCCACCACGCGGGGCCGTATCCACCACGAGGGCCCATGAGAAGCGGCACGGTGGCGGGCCTGCTGCTGGCCGCCGGGCGTGGCTCCCGGCTGGGCACGCCGAAGGCGCTGGTGGAATTCGCCGGCGAGCGGCTGGTCGACCGGGGGGTACGGCTGCTGGACGAGGGCGGCTGCCATCCCGTCGTCGTGGTGCTCGGCGCAGCCACCGTCCAGGTGCGGGGCGCGGTCACCGTGCGCAACCCCGGCTGGGCGTCCGGCATGGGCTCGTCCCTACGGGTGGGGCTGGCCGCGCTGCCCGAGGAGGCGGAGTTCGTGGTGGTGGTGCTGGTCGACCAGCCGCTGATCCGCGCGGGCGCGGTGCGCGCGCTGATCGCGTCGGGCGCGGGGCTGGCCGTGGCCACCTACGGCGGCCGGCGCAGGAACCCCGTGCTGATCGGCCGCGAGCACTTCGCCGGGGTGGCGGAGCTGGCCGAGGGCGACGTGGGCGCGCGGGCCTACGTCAGGGCCCACCCCGAACTGGTCACCGAGGTGCCGTGCGACGGGCACGGCGACCCCGCCGACATCGACACGCCGGAGGACCTGCACCTGCTAGAGGCGGAGTGAGGCCACGGCCGCGCGGTGGTCGCTGCCGGTCGCGGGAGCCACGCCCGCCTGGGTCGCCGTCATGCCCCTGAACAGGATGTGGTCGGGCCTGGTGACGGGGAACTCCGACGGCCAGGTGAAGCCGAACCCGTCGCCCGCCGCGCTCTGGGCGTCGGTCAGCGGCGGCGTGAGGCCGCGCATGCCGCGGTCGGTGGTGGCGGTGTTGAGGTCGCCGAGCAGCAGGATGCGCTTGCTGGGGTCGGCGTCGATGAGCCTGCGCGCCTGCGCGAGCGAGGCGTCGCGCGAGGTGGTGTGCCCCGGCCTGGCGGAGGCCAGGTGCATGACGTAGACGGTCACCTTGCCCTTGGGGGTGGAGACCACGGCGCGCAGCGCCCGCGGCCAGCCCATGCCGACGTCGAGCGGCTTGCTCTCCTTGATCGGGTAGCGGCTCCAGAGGCCGACCGTGCTGACCGGATAGCGGTAGCGGAACATCTTGTTGAGCTGCTTGGCCGCGGGTCCGCCCCGGGTCAGCTCCTGGGCGGCGAGCAGGTCGAGGTCCTTGGCCACCTGGCGCACGGCCTCGCCCGAGGCGTTGTTGGTGACGCCGACGTTGATCGTGCCGACGGTCAGGTCGCTCGGGCCGCCGGGCGGCGTGCGCAGCAGTGTGGAGCCGAACATCACCGCCCACACCACCCCGGGCACCAGCGCCGCGGCGGCGGCCGCCCTGGAACGTGCCATGGTGGCGGCCACGAGCAGCAGGGGAACCGACCAGCCCATCCAGGGCAGCAGGCTTTCGAGAACGGGGGTGAATCCGCCCAGCGCCGGGATCAGCCCATGCCCTGCCAGGGTCATGGCCACCGCGGCCGAGACGATGACGACGATCCGGCTCAGCATCTGATCCAGATTAGCGGCTCCCTCTCCGAACAGCCGACACGATAGCCTGTTCCCACTCGAACGGAACATCATTCGGTCATCGGGAGCCCGGCATGCGCATCGGTATGGCACTCAACTACTCGGGTGGCTTCAAGGAGTCGGTGGAAGAACTGTCCGACTACGAGAAGGCCGGCCTGGACATCGTGTTCGTGGCCGAGGCCTACTCGTTCGACGCGGTCAGCCAGATGGGCTACATCGCGGCCAGGACCGAACGGCTGGAGATCGCCTCCGGCATCCTGCCGATCTACTCCCGCACGCCGGCGCTGCTGGCCATGACGGCCGCGGGCCTCGACTACGTCTCCGACGGTCGCTTCACGCTCGGTCTCGGCGCCTCGGGGCCACAGGTGATCGAGGGCTTCCACGGGGTGCCCTACACCGCGCCGCTGGGGCGGACGCGGGAGATCATCGAGATCTGCCGCAAGGTGTGGCGGCGCGAGCGCCTGGAGCACGACGGCCGGCACTACACGCTGCCGCTGCCGCCCGGCCAGGGCACGGGCCTGGGCAAGCCGCTCAAGCTGATCAACCATCCCGTACGCCCCCGCATCCCGATCGTGATCGCGGCCATCGGCCCCAAGAACGTCGAGCTGGCCGCCGAGCTGGCCGAGGGCTGGGAGCCGATCTTCTACTACCCCGAGAAGGCGGCCGACGTCTGGGGTCCTTCGCTGGCCGCGGGCCGGGCCAGGCGCGACGCGGAGCTGGGCGAGCTCGACGTGATCGCGCAGGCGGCGCTGGCGATCGGCGACGACGTGGCGGAGCTGCGCGAGTTCGGCAGGCCGATGGCGGCGCTCTACATCGGCGGCATGGGCGCCAAGGGGAAGAACTTCTACAACGACCTGGCCAGGCGTTACGGCTACGAGAAGGAGGCCGAGCAGATCCAGGACCTCTATCTGGAGGGCCAGAAGGACGCCGCCGCCGCACTGGTGCCCGCCGAGCTGCTGGAGAACATGTCGCTCATCGGGAGTGAGGGGTTCGTGCGCGACCGGGTGCGGGCGCTGAAGGACTCGGGCGTGACGACGCTCAACGTGACGCCGCTCGGCAGGACGCACGAGGAGCGCGTACGCCTCATCGAAACGATCAAGGAGATTGCCGAATAGTGATCTAAATCACAGTTCCGGGGGAATATCCGGATAAACCGGGTAGTTAACGGGGCTTGTGAGGTTCTCTGTCGTGCTCGTACGCCTGGTCGGCCGGCTGCACATCGACCTGTGCCGGACGCGCGGCTCGCTCTGTCTCTGATCCGCTCCGCCTACGACCCTTCACCCCCTTGGGCGTGCCCACAGGCATGCCGCGAAACCCCGGAGCTCCCCGTGAAGAGATTCTCCTTCTCCCTGCAGTTGCTGCTCGGCCTCGTGGCCGGCGTCGCGCTCGGGTTCGTCGCCAGGATCTGGGACGTGACCTGGCTCGCCGAGACGCTGACCGAGGTCGGCGCGATCTTCGTCCAGCTGCTCAAGCTCGCCGTCCCGCCCCTGGTCTTCACCGCCGTGCTGGTCAGCGTGGCCAACCTGCGCAACGTCAGCGGCGCGGCCAGGCTCGCGTCCAAGACCCTGCTGTGGTTCCTGCTCACCGCGCTCGTGTCGGTGGCGTTCGCGATCGGGCTCGGCCTGGTCATCAACCCCGGCCAGGGCGTCACCCTCGACACCGGAGCGGCCAAGGCGCCCGAGAGCTCCGGCAGCTGGCTCGACTTCGTCACCGGCATCGTGCCGACGAACGTCTTCACCGCCTTCACCGAGGTGAACGTCCTCCAGATCGTCTTCCTGGGGGTCGTGCTCGGCGCGGCGGCCCTGGCCGTCGGAGAGAAGGCCGAGCCGTTCCTGAACCTCAACCGCTCCGTGCTGGAGCTGGTGCAGAAGGCGCTGTGGTGGGTCATCCGCCTGGCGCCCATCGGCACGGCGGGCCTGATCGGCAAGGCCGTCTCCACGTACGGCTGGGACCTGCTCGCGCCGCTCGCCAAGTTCAGCGTCGGCGTCTACGTCGGCTGCTTCATCGTGCTGCTCGCCGTCTACCCGACGCTGCTGGCGGTGTGGGGCAAGGTCAACCCGATCCAGTTCTTCCGCAACGCCTGGCCCGCGATCGAGCTGGCCTTCGTCTCGCGCTCCTCCGTCGGCACGCTGCCCCTGACCCAGAAGGTCACCATCGAGCGCAACGGCGTGGACAGCGGCTACGCCTCCTTCGCGGTGCCGTTCGGCGCCACCACCAAGATGGACGGCTGCGCCTCGGTCTACCCGGCGCTCGCGGCGATCTTCGTGGCCCAGGTGTTCGGCGTGCCGCTCGGGGTGGGCGACTACCTGCTGATCGCGTTCGTCTCGGTGGTCGGCTCCGCCGCGACGGCCGGGCTGACCGGCGCGATCGTCATGCTGACGCTCACGCTCAGCACGCTGGGACTGCCCCTCGAGGGCGTCGGACTGCTGCTGGCGATCGACCCGATCCTCGACATGATCCGTACCGCGACCAACGTCACCGGGCAGATGGTGGTGCCGGTACTGGTGGCGCGCTCGGAGGGCCGCCTCGACGAGGCCGTCTTCGACGCGCCGCCGCAGCCGCTCGACAGCGCCCCCGGCCGCGCCGCGCGCGCCCCGGAGCCGGCCACGGCCTGAGGCTTCGCGACCCGGGGGACGGCGCGGCGGGCGTGCCCGCTCTCCGCGCCGTCCCCCGGTCATTCGTACGTCAGCAGATCGCCCGGCTGGCACCCGAGCGCCTGGCACAACCGCGCCAGCGTGGAGAAGCGGATCGCCTTGGCGTGCCCGTTCTTCAGGATGGACAGGTTGACCACGGTGATCTCCACGCGGTGCGACAGCTCCGTCAGCGTCATGCCGCGTTCTTTCAGCAGCTCGTCGAGCCGCACCCTGACGGCCGGCTCTCCCATCAGACCGTGGCCTCGACCTCTTCGAGCAGGGCCAGCCCCCGCCGTACGATCTCCGACACGCCGAGCGAGGCGAACCCGGCGACGACGGCCCAGAGCAACGTGTCCGACGGCGGGTAGAACGGATAGCTCTCGGTCAGCACCATGGAGGCGAGTGCCGCCTCCGCCGCCATCCCGAGCACGGCCGACGCGAACGAACCCGCGATCAGGATCCAGCCGATCCTGCGCAGCAGAGCGGCCGTCGTGGCGGAGAACAGCGCCCGGTCGCCCGATCTCGCCCTGCGCAGCGCCCGTACGAGCGTGAACAGCGCGAACAGGCCCGTGGCCGCTCCCGGCGCCCACATCAGCAGGTAGAGCAGGCCCGCGAGCGGTGAGGCGCCCTGCGGGCGGACCATGGCCTCGGCGGTGACGCCGTCGACGGTGACCCCGGCCACGACCAGCCCTGAGGTGGGCACGTCGAAGACGCGGAGGGGGATCGAGATCCCCTTGGGCGCGCCGGACACGGTGATCGCCACGTTCGCGGCGAGCGCGGCCAGGGCGCCCAGGCAGCCGAGGACGAGGGCGAAGGACAACAAGGTCTCGAGCCGGGTGATCCATTGTGTTGGCATAACGATAAACGTAAATAACGATAGTCGTTACGTCAAGGCGGTGGGAAGCCCGCGAGCCGGGGCGATGGCGGGGCGGTGGTGGCTCCGTGGCCTTATGGTTGGTCGAAATACTGATGTTCGAGTTATTGGCGGGGATATGTCCGACGCGACGGAGCGCGCGCCGTCCTTGATCGCTGACCGGTACCGGCTTGACGAGCGCATCGGCGGCGGGCCGATGGGTGAGGTGTGGCGGGCGTACGACACGCGGGCCGACTGGGTCGTGGCCGTCAAGGTCCTCGGCGCCAAGGCGGCGGGGCCCGCCACCAGAGAGGTGCTCAAACAGCACGCTCAGGCCGTGGCCAGGGTCATCCATCCGAACGTGGCCATGGTGCTCGACGTCGGCGACGCGGACGGTGCGCCGTTCCTCGTGACGGAGTTCCTCACCGGCCTCAGCCTGGGCGAGGAACTGGCCGCGCGGGGCCCGCTGCCGATCGTCGAGGTCTGCGACCTCATCGGGCAGGCCGCGGCCGGCCTCGACGCCGCGCACCGGGCCGGGGTCGTGCACGGACAGGTCGACCCGCACAGCTTCCGCCGGGCGGGCAGCGGGGTGCTCAAGGCCGTCGGGTTCGGGATGAACGACAAGGAACCGCCCGGGCGCGACCCGCGGTACGTGGCGCCCGAACGGGTCGCGGGGCAGCCCGCGCAGGCCCCCGGCGACCTGTACGCGCTCGGATCCGTCTGTTACGAACTCCTCTGCGGCCGCCCGCCCTCCATCGCCCACGCTCCCGTCCCCGGCGGCCCCGCGGGGTCCGACGTCGCCGGGCCGCCTGATGGCGCCGGCGACACAGCCGGCCGGACGGCTGGCGGGACGGCCGGTGAGACGCCTGGTGGGACGGCACGCGGGGCGGACGTCCCGGTCGAGGCGGGCACGCCCGATGGCGGCACTCCTGATGGCGGCGGCCCCGGTGGTCCGGGCGATTCGCGAGCGTCTGCGGCGGTGGGGAACGAGCTCGTGCCGCCGAGCGCGCACCGGCCCGAAGTGCCCGCGGAACTGGACCGGCTGGTGCTGGCCATGCTCGCCGAGGACCCGGCCAGGCGGCCGTCCGGCGGCGAGTCGATCCGCCGGGCGCTGGCGGCCATCGCCAGGCCCCGCGCCGACCCGGCCGCCCCGCCCATGACCGGCGCTCCCGGTGGCGGGCCAGGGGGTGGGCCGGGGGCGACCGAGGTGGTC
>NZ_SMLD01000228.1:0-12744 GCF_004352805.1 Nonomuraea mesophila | reverse complement strand
AGATGCGCGGCATGCTGGAGTACAAGGCCGCCTGGTACGGGCGCACGCTCGTGGCGGTGGACCGCTGGTTCCCCTCCTCCAAGCTGTGCTCGGCGTGCGGGGCCCTGCAGGAGACGATGCCGCTGAAGGTCCGGGAGTGGATGTGCGCCTGCGGCGCGGTCCATGACCGGGACGTCAACGCGGCCCAGAACGTGCTCGCCGCCGGGCTGGCGGAGAGCTGAAACGCCTGTGGAGCTGGTGTCAGACCTCAACGAGAGTCCTCTCGGACGGGCAACCGGCTGTGAAGCAGGAACCCTCACGGGCGACCGTGGGAATCCCCCTCCTTCAGGAGGGGGAGGATGTCAACAACATTCCCCAGACCCGATGGTGATCGCGGCGCCGGACCCGACGACGTTCGACACCCGCCGCGGCACAGCGCGCATGGGGGCGGCCCCCTGATCACCCACTGCTCTGGCCGAAAAGGGCGGAACCTCGTGGCTGGTCGCGCAGTGACATCGTGCCGGCCGCGTACGGAGTGATCTCGATCTTCGTGATGAGACCGGCGTCGATGCGGAAGCGGATGAGCGCGTACGCGTGGCCGCCGGGTGCGATGACCGCGCCAGGCCGCCCCGCGATGAGGACCGGAGCCGCGTTGGCGATGCGGTCGCGGAAGATCCTCGTCTCTTCCGCGACCGCCGCTGCCCCCCGGACTTCCGTTGCGGAGCCTGCCGGGAGCAGGGAAAGGTCAGCGGTACGGACGACGTCGGGAGCCATCAAGGTGACGAGTCGTGCGATGTCGCCGCCGCGTGCGGCTGCCAGGAACGCCTCGATGATCTCGTTTTCTTCCGCGTCGTGGCGGCGTACGACAGGTCGCGCGTCGCGCAGTCGTGCGCGCGCACGGCTGGCCAGCTTCTTCGCCGAGACCGTGTTCGTGTCGAGCGCCGCGGCGACCTGATCGAACGGGATGGCGAAGAGATCGTGCAACACGTACGCCACTCGCTGTCTGGGCGAGAGTTCGTCGAGCAGCACCAGCAGGGCTCTGGACACTTCTTCACGGCGAAGGAACGTCTCGTCGGCACTGATCCTGCCGCCGGCGATGTCATAGGAGTGCAAGGGGAGTTCGCCACGTCGCTCACGCGCCCGCAGCAGGTCCAGGCACAGACGCGCGGTCACCGTGGTGAACCAGCCGTCCAGGTTGGCGACGTCGGCCGCCCCGGCCGCCTGGACCCGCGTCCAGGCGGTCTGGACGGCGTCCTCGGCGTCGTGATACGAGCCCACGATCCTGTGGGCCAGCGACATCAGCCGGGGACGAGACGCCTCGAAGTGTTCGACGAGTTTCATGGGTGTGGTCACCTTTCGCGTGTGTTCAACGTCAGGAGGGTGAGAGACCGGCTACCTGACGAGCACACCTCTTTGAGGAGACACACATGAGCGTACAGATTGTCCGATTCAACACCACACTCGAACAGGCTCCGGAAGCGGAAGCGGCCATCAAGAAGGTGTTCGCCGCGATCGAGGAAGCAGCACCGACCGGCCTTGACTACACAGCCGTACGAGTGGCGGACGGCACGGAATTCCTGCTGACCCTCCACCTTGCCGACGCCGACATCAACCCGCTCCTCGACATCCAGGAGGCCCTCGCGTTCAGGGCCAAGGTCGCGCAGTGGGCCGGCGCGCCCATACCTCCGCGACCGGTGACGCTGCTGGGGCGGTATGCCCGTTGACCACAGCACTCGGCATCGGGCTGTTCATCGCGACTCTCGCCTGCATCCTGGCCAACGCCTTCGAGGTGATCGCGAAGGCGGTCTCGGCTCAGTTCGTGGTGCGTAACTGTGCCGAGGTCGGCCTCGATCCGCGGTGGATCCCCTACCTCGCGGTCGTTGAGGGCTCCGGGGTCGCAGGGCTCGTGCTCGGGCTGCTCGGCCGGCCTCTCCTCGGGCTGGCCGCCGCCTTGGGGCTCGTGCTGTTCTTCGTCGGAGCCGTCCTCGCCCATGTCCGCGCGCGTGTGTTTCACAACCTCGGCTTCCCGGTGGTCTTCCTCCTTCTGGCAGTGGCTGCCGGCGCGCACTTCGGTGGGTCGCTCGCCTGATCGCACGGGAAGAGCCCGCTGGGAGGGGCTGCGGGGCAGGGGCACGGAACCGGTCGCCGGGACGCCGCCGACGCGCGACGGCTTGTGAGACGCGACCGGAGGCGAAAATCTCGCGCCGACGTCTCGGCGGAACAGGGTCGAGGCCGTTGCGGGACGGTGAGGCTGAGTGCGGTGAAGCCGATGAGGTGGATCAGGCACTTGGCGGCGGTGCGGCCCGGGTCGGCAGGGCCGGCGGCCAGGAACGCCGCGAGGAGGTCGGCGGGCCTGCAGCATGACGCGGTCTGCTGATCGAGGTCGCGGTTGCGTCCGTCGTCCTGAGGAAGCGCGGGTCCTCAGGGCCGCGGCCGCAATGGATGCTGTTGGCCTGGGTCAGGGTGAACGTGGTCGTCGGAGCGGCCGGCAGGTGGGTGCGCCGAAACACAGAAATCGCCCGCCGATCCCGAAGCAAAATACCGTTAGGGAAGCAGGCCAAACAGAAGCAGCTTCGTGGTCACGTTTGTGATCACGAGGCTCTTCCTGTGTCGGGGGCGCAGGCCCGGGCAAGCAGGGCTCATCAAAGAGTGTCTTTGATCCCTGAGCCGCAGAGCAGGTTTCGGAGCCTCTCAGATCCCCATGCCTCGGTGGGTCGCGGAGCATCTGCGCGCGCACATCGACGCCCACGCCCCACGGCCGTACATCCTGCCCTGGGAGGTACTTAGCGGGAAACCGCCTACTCACAAGCTGCTGTTCCGCTGGGGCACCGCTGACTTACACGTGCGGCATCGCAACTACGACGAGACCATCTGGAAGCCCGCGCTCGTTGCGGCCGGAGTCATCCCTGACCCGGTCAAGGATGCACGAGGTCGGCGGCAGTACCTCACCACCCGGCAGCAGGGCACACCAGCTCCGTCACTAACGATGATCCTGCGGACACGCCGCCCCTGTGACGTGCGGCGTTCTCAGCGGACCGGCAACCCGGTGACCGCTCTGCCGATGATGAGGCGCTGGATCTCCGATGTGCCCTCGAAGATGGTGAAGATCTTGGCGTCGCGGTGGAATCGTTCGACCGGATGGTCGCGTGTGTAGCCGGCGCCGCCCAGGATCTGGACGGCCTGCTCCGTCACCCACACCGCCGTCTCCCCCGCGACCAGTTTCGACATCGAGCCCTCCGCCTGTTCGAAGGGCCTGCCGTTCCTGGCCATCCAGGCCGCGCGCCAGGTCAGCAGGCGGGCGACGTCGACGCGGGTCGCCATGTCGGCCAGCAGGAAGGCGATGGCCTGGTTGGATCCGATCCGGCGGCCGAACTGCTCCCTCTCGCGGGCGTAGTCCCTGGCGTACTCGAAGGCCGCCCGCGCGATGCCCACGGCCATCGCGGCCACGGCAGGGCGGGTGGTCTCGAACGTGCGCATCGCCGCCTGCTCCCCCGCCCGCTCCCCGTTGCGCACCCGGCTCAGCCGCGCCTGCAGTTTCTCCTTGCCGCCCAGCAGGCAGGAGCCCGGTACGCGGACGTCGTCGAGCACGACCTCGGCCGTGTGGGAGGCGCGGATGCCGTGTTTGCGGAGCTTCTGGCCCATGGACAGGCCGGGCGTGCCCGGAGGGACGACGAAGGAGGCCTGGCCGCGGGTGCCGAGTGACGGGTCGACCGAGGCGACGACCACGTGGACGTTCGCTATGCCGCCGTTCGTGACCCACGCCTTGACGCCGTTCAGCACCCAGTCGTCCCCGTCGGGCACGGCACGGGTGCGGATGGCGCCGATGTCGGACCCGGCGTCCGGCTCCGACGCGCAGAAGGCGCCCAGCTTGACGTCGCTCTCGGAGCCGAACATCTGCGGCAGCCACTCCCCTACCTGCTCGGGCGTGCCGTTGCCGGACAGGGCGGCGGCCGCCAGCCCGGTGCCGACGATGGACAGGCCGATGCCCGCGTCGCCCCAGAAGATCTCCTCGAACGCCACCGGCAGCGCCAGCCCGCTCTCCTCGAACCACTGGGTGGCGAAGAAGTCGAGTGAGTAGAGCCCGACCTTGGCCGCCTCCTGGATGACCGGCCACGGGGTTTCTTCGCGTTCGTCCCATTCGGCGCCCGCCGGGCGGATCACGTCGCGGGCGAAGGCGTGCACCCAGTCGCGTACCTCGGTCACCTCGTCGCTGGGCTCGGGACAGAAAGCGCTCATGCAGGACCCCTTACTCGTTACCGCCGGTAACACCTTACCCGCGGGTAGTGCCGCCCGCGAAGGGGCTGTGGTGCGGGGTTCAGGCCGCCATGGTGATCATCGGTGGTCGTTCGGCGATGCCGATGTCCGTCAGCATGACCTCGTGACCGTCGCCGGCCCTGCGGAACTGCGCCAGCCGGAGCGAGGGTGCGTGACAGGTCTCGATCTTGCCCTGGCGTTCCAGGCGGGACCACGCGGCCAGCATGATCTGGGAGGCCATTCCTCCCAGGGCTTCCGTCGACTGCGGTGCGTGCTCCCGCGAGCCCAGGTCCACCTGCGCGAACGCGTCCAGCCCCGCCAGTTCGAGCAGGTCGATGAGCAGCCCGAGCTCCACGCCGTACCCGGTCAGGAACGGCACCCGTTCCAGGGCGGAGCGCCGGCCGGCGTACTCGCCCGCCAGCGGCTGCACGAACCCGGCCAGCCGCGGCCAGTGGAGGTTGATCAGGGGGCGGGCGACCAGTTCGGTGACGCGGCCGCCGCCGTTCGAGGAGCCGTTGAGGGGACGGTCATAGCACGCCTTGGCGTACACCACGGTCGGGTCGGCGAGGATGGGTCCGAGCAGCCCAAATACCAGTGAAGGGCGAAATTTCCGGATGTCGGCGTCGGCGAACACCAGCACATCCCCCGAGGTGACCGCCAGCGACTTCCAGAGTGCCTCCCCCTTGCCGTCGAGCGGCTTGAGCCGCGGCAGGATCTCGTCCTGGGCGTGCACCGTGGCCCCGGCCCGCGCGGCCACCAGGGCCGTGTCGTCGGTGGAGCGCGAGTCGATGACCACGATCTCGTCGACGAGCCCGCCCAGCTCCCGCCGGATCACGGTGACGATCTCCCCCACGGTCTCCCGCTCGTCGCGGGCCGGGAGCACCACGCTCACCGTCGTACGGCCCTTGGCCGCCACCAGGTCCCGCAGCGGCCAGTCCGTGACGCACGAAGTACGGCGTCGCAACCATGTACGCACCTCAGGCAGCATGCGACCCCTCCCCCCGTATCCCCACATTTCAGCTTAGGGGGTGGCGGCGTGGCGCTCCAGGAAGGTGTAGACGTCCGCCTCGTCCACCCCGGGGAACGATCCGGGCGGCAGGGCGGCCAGGACGTGGGAGTTGGCGCGGGCGGACGGCCAGGCGTACCCCTCCCACCGTTCGGCCAGCCCGGCGGGCGGGCGGCGGCAGCAGTCGCCGCTGGGACAGCCGGAACGGGTGCGGTTGGTCGTCTCACGCCCGCGGAACCAGCGCGACTCCTTGTACGGCACTCCCAGCGTGATGGCGAAGTCCCGCTCGCGCGACGGATCGACGTGGGCCACGCAGAAATAGGTCCCGGTGGGCGAGTCGGAGTACTGGTAGAACACCGAGAACCGGTCGGGTGAGGCGAAGACCTGCCGCCCCGACCACTGCAGGCACATGCGCTGCCCCTCGATGGCCCCCTGCTCGTCCGCGGGGAAGACGATGCCGTCGTTCTCGTACGCCTTGTAGATGATGCCTCCGGCGTCGTTGCGCACGAAGTGGCAGACGAGCCCGAGGTGGTGGGTGGCCAGGTTGGTGAAGCGGTGGGCGGCCATCTCGTACGACACCGCGAACACGTCGCGCAGGTCCTCCACCGACACCGCCCGCTGCGCCTTGGCCTCCTGGAGGTAGGGCGCGGCGGCCCGCTCGGGGACGAGCACGGCGGCGGCGAAGTAGTTGGCCTCGGTGCGCTGGCGCAGGAAGTCGGCGAAGTCGCGGGGTTTGTCGTGGCCGAGCGCGAGGTGGCCGAGCGTCTGGAGCAGGATCGTACGCGGGGTGTGCATGCCGAGCTGCTCGTGTTTGACGTAGATGCGCCGGTGGCGCAGATCGGTGATGGAGCGCACGGAGCGCGGCAGATCCTGGGCGGTGTGCACCGTGTAGCCGAAGTGCGTGACCAGCCCCTGGATCATGCTCTGCGACAGGGCGCCCGTACGGTAGCCGACGGCGTCGAGCGCCTGGGCGGCGGCCTTCTCGATGTCGGGGAAATAGTTGCCCACCTCCCGCTGCCGGCGGCGCAGCTCGGCGTTGGCGACCCGGGCCTCCTCGGGGGTGGCGGTGCCGCGGGCCTGCCGGGCGCGCAGTTCGCCGTACAGACCGAGGAGATGTTCGAGCACGTCGTTGGGCACGCGCGCGGAGACCTTCAGCCGCGGCAGGCCGAGCCCCGCGTAGATGGGGTCGCGCTGGGCCTCCTCCAGCGCGATCTCGAGCTGGGCGCGGCGGTTGGGCGGCTGGCGGCGCAGCAGTTCCTCGACGGGCACGCCGAGGGCGGAGGCGAGCGACTTGAGCAGCGACAGCTTGGGCTCGCGTTTGCCGTTCTCCAGCAGTGACAGCTGGCTGGGCGCCCTGCCGACGCGCGACCCGAGGTCGGACAGGGTGAGGCCGCGCTGTTTACGCAGGTGACGGAGGCGCTGGCCGAAGGCGATCAGATCCAGCTCCTGCGTCAAAGACAGCGGTTCTTCACCGAGCAACGGCCCCATGTCGGCATCTTAGGCAGAAAAACTAGCCATTTTCTAGATTTCGGACACCAAGCGCTCGACCGGCCGGAACACGCCCGCACCACCGCACCGGGGGAAGGCGCCGCGCGGCGAGCCGGCGGCCCGGTGGCGCAGCGGCCAAGTGGCCCGCCGCACGGCCGGCGCGCGTCCTTCACCGGCCGGGGCTCAGGCCGGACCCCCTGACCCGGGTACGGGAACGGTCACGGTCGGGCAGCGCGGGTCCAGCCGGATGCGCGCCAGATGGCGGCCCGCGATGGCCCAGGCGTACCAGGATCCGGGCTCGAAGTGGAGCTGCGGGTTGGTGTGCCACTCGTCGCCCATGCCGGTGGCCAGCAGCGTGGCCCCGCGCTCGGCGTCGAGCTCGTAGGCGTTGCCGCCGTCGCGGAAGACCGAGGCGAACAGGCGGCCCCGGTGCACGGTCAGCTCGCCGTAGCCGGACACCTTGCCCTGCCGGACGACCTGCCGCGTCTCGGGGTCGAGGGCGGCCCAGGCCCCCGAGTCGCGTTTGAACGACGCGTACAGCAGCCCGCCGTGCAGCTTGACGTCCTGGAAGGTGCGGTGGCCCGGCATCGGCTCGTCCTGCCACAGGACGGTACGGCGGGCGAGGTCGAAGGCGGCGATGGACGCGGACGGCGCATCGGTGCCGAACACGTCGCCCGCCAGGTAGACCACGCCCCGCCCGGCGTCGAGCGTCAGGCTCATGAGGTTCTGGCCGGGGATGACGCCTTGATACACGTCCATGGCGCCGGTCGCGGGATCGACCACCGACAGCGCGCCGTCGATGCTCGCCGACAATGACGCGGTCGCGACGAGGAGCTTGCCGGAGCGGTCGTCGTACTCGATGTCCCAGGGCCGCTTCTGGTCGTGGCCGAGGGAGCCGAGGCTGCGGACCTCGTCGGTGCGCACGTCGACGGAGATGATCTCGCCGGTGGGGTACATGGCGGCGTAGACCTTGTTCCCGTCGCGGGTCATCGCCTTCGGCTCGCCCGGCACCCGGATTCTGCGGTGTTCGCCGGTACGCAGGTCGCGGATCTCCATGGCGAAGTGCCCGCCGACGTACACGGCGCGGCCGGGGACCAGCAGCATGCTCTGCGTGCGCTCGGCGCCGGGCGTCAGGCCCGCGTCGACGAGGTCGGTGAACTCGGCCGTGCCGGTGCCCGCGTCCAGCCACCACAGGCCGCCGCTGCCCGCCACGGACATCAGCGTGTTCGCGCCGGTCACGTGGAGCAGGCGGGTCTCGTCGGCGTGGGACGGCGGATCGATGACCTTGGTGAGCGCCGTGTCGCCGGTGCGGTAGCGGTAGACGGTGCCGTCGGGGCGCGAGGCGGCGTAGACGGTGCCGTCGGGGGCGGTGGTCAAGGCGTCCAGCAGCCCGGACTCGACGGTGACCCGCCGCAGGTCCGTGCCGTCCTTGCGGACGTCGATCAGCTCGCCGCCGGCGGCTGCCAGGACCCGGTCACCGTTGAGCGCGACGGCGCCGACCCCGCTGTCGCCCGCCGCGAGCCGCAGGACGGCGCCGCTGTCGCGGTCGATCCGTACGAGCAGCCGCTTCTCCAGCAGGCCCGCGTAGACGTGGCGGTCGTCGGCCTGGATGGCGCGCACGTTGCTCTCGCCCTGGGCCGGCGGGTCGTAGCGGCGGACCGCGCCGGTGGCGGGGACGTACTCCCACACGCGCCCGTCGGGGGAGGTGCCCGCGTACAAGGTGCCGTCGGGGGCCGCGGTCAGGCTCCAGACGAAGCCGCCGGCCTCGCCGAAGGAGTGCAGGTGCCTGACCTGCCCGGTGGCGAGGTCGAAGCCGTACAGGTCGGGGACGGGGTAGGTGCCGACGTAGACCGTCCCGCCGGACACGGCGACGGCCCAGCCGCCCTCAGGCTCCCCGTCGGCAGGGTCGTCGGGGAGCGTCACGCTCCTGACCACCTCACGGGTGGCCAGGTCGATCTCGGCCAGGACGGGCGGCTTGGGTCCGCGCGTGACGACGTAGGCATGGCCGTCGTGTACGGCGGCGCCCACGACGGCCGCGGTCACCGAGGCCGTGCCGTACGTCGTGACCGCCTGGCCGCCGCACCGCGAAGGAGCGGCCACGGCGGGATCGGCCGGTGAGACGAGAGCGGGTAACAGGCCCGCCACGACGACGAGCAGGGATCTGAGCATGCTCCCGGGACCTCTCGTTCCGTTCTGAAAGCATTTTGGCCCTGACCGTAACGGGATGCGCGTCACCCCGTCAACGACTCGCCGATCGCGACCCCCGGCCTCCGATGGGAGTCGGCACGCTCTCCCGGCAGCACTCACGACCGAGGGAGCCGATCACGATCTGGACGTTACGGCCTGGACCGTTATAGCGTGCGGCGAAACCGTACCAGGGAGCCGCACATGATCCCCCGCCGTCGATTCCTGCAAGCCGCCACCGTCGCCACGGTGGCCGCCGGCCTGCCCGCCACCGCCGCTCACGCCGGCGACACGCGCACCGGCGACGCCGCCCGCACCGCTCCGCCCGCCGAGGGCACCCTCACCGACCTGGGCCCCGCCAGCGTCGCCAGCCCGCTGGGCAACGCCGAGTTCGCCGGCGGCGTGCTCTACGCCGGGTCGCGCGGGCTGTCGCCCAACGTGGTCGGCGCCTACGACGTGGCCGAGGACTCGATCACCGCCCACTTCGACATCCCCACGGGCATCGGGGTGTGGGCGATGTGCAAGGTCGGCACCGACGTCTACGTCGGCACCCACTCCACGTCGGACCTGTACAAGCTCGACACGGTGGCCGGCGCGCTC
Organism: Nonomuraea mesophila; assembly: GCF_004352805.1. Classification (NCBI taxonomy): domain Bacteria; kingdom Bacillati; phylum Actinomycetota; class Actinomycetes; order Streptosporangiales; family Streptosporangiaceae; genus Nonomuraea; species Nonomuraea mesophila. The sequence goes on along the minus strand of NZ_SMLD01000228.1, from coordinate 3,233 downwards.
ACCAAGGTCGCCTCCTTCCCCGACCACTTCATCTGGACCCTCGCCGCCTCCCCCGACGGCAAGGTCTACCTGGGCACGTCGGAGCCGGGCAAGGTCAAGGAGTACGACCCCGCCACCGGCGCCACCCGCGATCTGGGCGAGGCCGTGCCGGGCGAGGCGTACGTGCGCGCCATCCAGGCCGACGACACGCACGTCTACGCAGGCGTCGGCGCCAACGCCCACCTCATCGCGATCGACCGGGCCACCGGCGAGCGGCGCGACCTGCTGCCGTCCGAGCTGGCCGACCGCGACTGGGTGTCGAGCATGCACGTCTCCGGCACCCACATCGCCGGAGGCATGAACTCGCTGGCCGAGCTGCTCATCCTGAACAAGGCCGACCCGTCCGACCACCGGGTGGTCAAGGCCACGGCCGAGGGCGAGAAGTACATCGTCTCGGTCCTCATCCACGACGGCCACGTCTATTTCGCGGGGCGTCCGAGCGGCACCTTCTACCGCTGCAGCCTGGAGACCGGCGAGCTGGAGGTCCTCGGCGTGCCGTACGCCGAGGCCGCCACCCACCGCATCCTGGCCCACGAGGGCCGCGTCTACGGCGTGCAGGACAACGCGGTGTTCGTCTACGATCCCGCGACCGGCGCGCTGGACTACCGCAACCTGGTGCAGCGCGGTTTCCGGGCGGCGGCGGAGGAGCCGATGTCGGTGCACTCCGACGGCGAACGGGTCTACGTCGGGGGCAAGAGCGGCGCCGACATCCACGACCTGGCCACCGGCGAGGTCACCCGGCTGTCCATCCCGGGCGAGCCGAAGACCATGCTCACCGTCAAGGACACCACCTACCTCGGCGTCTACACGCAGGCCGCGCTCTACTCCCACCGCGCCGGCGACGCCGAGGCCAAGCTGCTCGCGCGTACCGGCAACCAGCAGGACCGGCCGCGCGAGCTGGCCTACGACGACCGGACCGGCGTGCTCGTGATGCCCACCCAGCCCGAGCCGGGCCACATGAACGGCGCGCTGTCGTTCTACTCCCCGCACACCGGCGAGTACGTCACCCAGCGCCCCGCCGTCGAACGCCAGACGGTCTACTCGGTCGTCACCCGGAGCGGCATCGCCTATCTCGGCACGCTCACCCAGGAGGGCCTCGGGCTGCCGCCGGTCACCACCACCGCCCGCCTGGCGGCCTTCGATCTGTCGGCGCGGGAGCTGTTGTGGCAGGTCGAGCCCGTCCCCGAGGCCCGCTACCTCTCCGCGCTCGCGCTCGGTCCCAGGCGGCTGTACGGCATGGCGAACACGGGCGTGGTCTTCGAGTTCGACCTGCGCACCCGGAAGGTCACCCGCAGCCTCCAGGTCGGGGCGAAGGGCGGTGACCTGTTCGTCGTGGGCCGGGTGGCGTACTGCGGCGACGGCGACAAGGTGTACAAGATCGACCTGGCGAGGTTCACCGCGAAGGCCATCGTGACCGGGCTGGCGGGCGAGTGGTTCGGCGGCGAGCCCAAGCTGGCCCTCGACCCGTCCCGCCGCGCTCTGTACGGGGTCAAGGAGCGCAATCTGGTGCGCATCGCCATCAGCGGCAGGAGGTGACCGCCGTGCCACCCGCCGGACCGCGAACGAATGCGAGCATGCCTGATCACGGAAAGTCGTGATTTATTCTTCGGAGAATACCGGCAGGTAGCGTGTATTTCGATAATTTTCGTGAACCTTCTCGTCGTCTCCGACTTTTGACCCTGGGCCCAGGGGCAGAGACTCGGCGTAAGCCCCAGGGGACGACGAAGGAGTGATCATGAAGGATCGCCTCAAGGGAGCTGCCGAGCAGCTGCAGGACGAATGGGACCACGACCCGCGCTGGGCGGGCATCGAGCGTACGTACACCGCCGAGGACGTGATCCGGCTGCGCGGCAGCATCCAGGAGGAGCACACGCTCGCCCGGCTCGGCGCCGAGCGGCTGTGGGCCCTGCTGCACACCGAGGACTACGTCGCCTCACTCGGCGCGCTCACCGGCAACCAGGCCGTCCAGCAGGTGAAGGCCGGCCTGAAGGCGATCTACCTGTCCGGCTGGCAGGTCGCCGCCGACGCCAACCTGGGCGGGCACACCTACCCCGACCAGAGCCTCTACCCGGCCAACTCCGTGCCGGCCGTCGTCCGCCGCATCAACAACGCGCTGCTGCGGGCCGACCAGATCACCTGGTCGGAAGGCGTCGAGAGCCCGCACTGGCTGGCTCCGATCGTGGCCGACGCGGAGGCCGGGTTCGGCGGCGTGCTCAACGCCTTCGAGCTCATGAAGGGCATGATCGCGGCCGGCGCCGCGGGCGTGCACTGGGAGGACCAGCTCGCCTCCGAGAAGAAGTGCGGCCACCTCGGCGGCAAGGTGCTGATCCCCACCGGCCAGCACGTCAAGACGCTCAACGCCGCCCGCCTCGCCGCCGACGTCTGCGGCGTCCCCTCACTGATCATCGCGCGGACCGACGCCCAGGCCGCGACGCTGCTGACCAGCGACGTGGACCCGCGCGACCAGGCGTTCACCACCGGCGAGCGCACCGCAGAAGGCTTCTACCGGGTCAGGAACGGGCTGGAGGCGTGCATCGCGCGCGGCCTGGCGTACGCGCCGCACTCCGACCTGCTCTGGATGGAGACCGGCACGCCCGACCTGCAGATCGCCCGCGAGTTCGCCGAGGCGATCAAGGCCGAGCACCCGGACCAGCTGCTCGCCTACAACTGCTCGCCGTCGTTCAACTGGAAGAAACACCTGGACGACTCCACGATCGCCAAGTTCCAGCGGGAACTGGGACACATGGGGTACAAGTTCCAGTTCATCACGCTGGCCGGCTTCCACTCCCTCAACTACTCCATGTTCGACCTGGCCCGGGGGTACGCCGGCGACGGCATGCCGGCCTACGTGGAGCTGCAGGAGGCGGAGTTCGCCGCCGAGGCGCGCGGCTACACCGCGACCCGGCACCAGCGCGAGGTCGGCACCGGCTACTTCGACCTGGTCAGCACGGCCGTGGCCCCCGACTCCTCGACGACCGCGCTCAAGGGCTCCACCGAGGAGGAGCAGTTCACCCACTGAGCCCCTGAGCACCTGAGCACGCCGGCCACCTCCAGGGCATGGGAGGGTTCCCCGGCTGCTCAGGAACAGGGCCGCGCCGGTCCTCCCCAGCACCGGCGCGGCCCTTTCTCATGAGGAGCCGGTGGGCGTCGGAGTGCCGGGGGCTGTCTCTTAGACACATCTTACTCTCTCTTGG
>NZ_SMLD01000227.1:0-12902 GCF_004352805.1 Nonomuraea mesophila | reverse complement strand
GAGTCGGTCCTGGTGCGCAGGGCGGTCATGGAACGACGACGCCGCCGGTTCCACCGGACGTTCATGACGGCCGCCGCCTGCCTCGTGGTGGCCGCGGGGATCTTCCTCGCCGGCAGCTCGCTCACCGGCGGCCCGAACCCGGACAGCGTCCACAGCCCGGCCCGCGCGCTGCTCATGACCGGCCGCACCTACGCCGCCACCGACCCCGCGACCGGCGTGTCCAGCGTCATCGGCCTGGAGGACAAGGGCTGGGGGACCCACGTCGCGCTGGAGCTCAAGGGCGTCAAGGGCCCGCTGCAGTGCCGGCTCACGGCCGTGGGCGACGACGGCCGCTCGGAGGTGGTGGCGAGCTGGGGCGTCCCCGACAAGGGGTACGGCGTGCCGGGCTCGCCCGACCCGATGTTGCTGCACGGCGGCACCAGCCTCCCGCAGGACGAGCTGAACCACTTCACGATCCAGACCTCCGACGGCAGGATGCTGGCCACGATCACCGTGTGACGGCGGAGAAGTGGCCGGTGAACCAGTCGCTCGCCTGGTCGGCCACGATCTCGAGCGCGCCGGGCTCCTCGAACAGGTGGGTGGCGCCCGGCACGACCGACAGGCGGCTGTCGGCGTTCAGCCCGCGCTGCGCCTCCTCGTTCAGCCTCAGCACGACCGGGTCCCTGCCGCCGACGATGAGCAGGGTGGGGGCGCGTACCGCCTCCAGCCTGTCCGCGGCCAGGTCGGGCCGGCCGCCGCGTGAGACGATCGCGGCGATCCGGTTGCCGGGCTCGGCCGCCGCCGCCAGCGCCGCCGCCGCGCCGGTGCTGGCGCCGAAGTAGCCGATCGGCAGGCCCTCCGCCGCGGGCTGCTCACGCACCCATGCAGTACGTTCCAGCAGCCGCCGCGTCAGCAGCCCGATGTCGAAGACGTTCTCCCTGACCGCCTCCTCCTGCGGGGTGAGCAGGTCGAACAGCAGCGTCCCCAGCCCGGCCTCGTTGAGCGCGCCCGCCACGTACCGGTTGCGCGGGCTGAGCCGGCCGCTGCCGCTGCCGTGCACGAACACCACCATCCCCCGAGCACCGTCGGGAACGACCAGATCGCCTGGCACCGGCCACACCTCCTTCACGGCCTTCCCGCCCGCTACCCCTGTTCGACCAGCTCTATCCGCCGCTCCGCTGGGCAGGGCATGGGCATGGGGACCGAAACGGGGCGCCGGCGTGAGCCGTACGGCTCCCCGCTCCAGCGCATCGTCTCCGGCGGGAAAGCGGCGCTCGGCCGGGCCAGGGGCCTCGGCATGGGGCGCTGGCTGCGCATGGAACGCGAGTCCTTCGTCCAGACGATCAAGGTCACGGGGGCCTGCGTCGTCGCCTGGTGGCTGGCGGCCCACGTGCTGAAGGTCGGCCTGCCGGTGCTCGCGCCCATCGGCGTGCTCCTGACGGTGTCGGCGACCGCGTACAGCACGGTGGTGAGGGGCCTGCAGCAGGTCGGCGCGGTGATCGTGGGCGTGGCGGCGGCCACGGGGCTGATCTGGCTGCTCGGCGTCAACGAGGTGACGCTGGCGGTGCTGACGTCGTCCGGGCTGGTTCTGGCCCGGCTGCTGAACCTGCCGGCCCAGAACGTGCAGATCCCGATCACGGCGATGCTGGTGTTCGCGCTGGGCAGCACGTACGGCTTCGCCCGCCTGGCGGACGTGCTGATCGGGGCCTGCATCGGCGTGGCGGCGAACCTGCTGATCCTGCCGCCACGGTACGTGGAGCGCGCGGCGAAGGAGCTGTGCGGGCTCTCCGGCGAGCTGGCCGACCTGGCCGCGGACATGGCGCGCGGGCTGGCCGGAGAGTGGGACCGCGAGATGGCGGGCGAGTGGCTTGAGCGGGCCAGGACACTCTCGCAACGGCTGGAGGAGGCGAAGGAGGCCGCCGACCAGGCGGAGGAGTCGGTACGTTTCACCTGGCGGCGCAAGCGGTACGACACCCGCCTGCGCCAGGTCGCCGAGGCCGCCACCTGCCTCGACCACGCCTGCAACCAGCTCAGGGGGATCGCCAGAGGGCTGACGGACCTGATCGCGGGCGCGCGCGGCCTGCCCGGCGAGCGGGGGGCGGACCTGCCCGACCCGCTGGCGCAGGAGCTGGAGTCGCTGTCGCAGGTCTTCGGCGCCTTCGGGATGTTGCAGATCGGCCGCGCCGGCAAGAACTCCTGCCGCAAGGACATGAAGGAGTTGCGTGCCGCGCTGGGCGAGGGCAGGCGGCGGCAGGACGTGCTGGCCGAGGAGTTCGACCGGACCAGGCACAGGGAGCTGAAGACGTTGCAGGGAGCGCTGCTCGACGACTGCGCCCGGATCCGTTACGAGTTCGACCCGGACCACGGCCCGCACAAGGAGGCCTTCCCTCCGTCCGCGTACGAGTAGGTGCAAGCTGGACTCGTGATCGATATCCCCGAGCCCGACTGCTGGGCACATCCCGCGCTGGAGGTCCGTCCCTCGCTCATCGCCGGCGACGGCCTGTTCACCACGGTCGCGATCCCGGCCGGCACCGAGGTCGCCCGCCTCGGCGGTCGGCTCGTGACCTGGGAGCGGCTGCGGGAGCTGTTCGACGACCCCGCGGTCCCGTACGTCGACACCATCACCGTGTCGGACGACCTCCACCTGGTGCTGCCGTCCGGGCGGCCGGTCGGCAGGAGCAACCACAGCTGCGACCCCAACCTGTGGTGGACCGGCCCCTACAGCCTGGCCGCCCGCCGCGACCTGACCCCGGGCGAGGAGCTGACCAGCGACTACGCCACCAGCAGCGCGGCGCCCGGGTTCACCATGGACTGCCGGTGCGGGGCGGCCCTGTGCAGGGGGCGGGTCAGCGGAGAGGACTGGCAGCGGCCCGAGCTGCGGGAACGTTACGGCGAGCACTGGGTGCCGGCCCTGCTCGACCTCATCCGGCGGACCGCCTGAGCACGCTGCTGGCATACTGCTCCGATGTCCGATTTCGCCGAGTTCCGGGTCAGAGGGCGCGCGGCCCTGCTGGCCGGCCGGGCCACTCACGACGTCCCCATGGTGGAGGGCGCGAGGCGCTGGGGCGCCGCGGCCGTGCTCCGCCCCCAGGGCGAGATCGTCGACCGCCTGACCGAGCTGGCCGCGACCATCGAGGCGCCGGGCCACTGGGTGCACGGCGGCTCGGCGCTGCACGTCACGCTCAGGTCCTTGGAGCCCTACCGCGCCCGCATCCCCGAGGACGACCCGCTCCGCCGCGCCTACGCCGCCGCGCTGGCCGAGGCCGCCGACGGCCTGCCGACGGCCCGGGTGCGCCTGAGCGGCGTGAGCCCGCACCCGGGTGGGGTGCTGGTCTGCGGACATCCGGAGGACGACACGCTGGTGACGTTGTGGAAGCGCTTCGCCCACGCGCTGGAGTCGCGGGGGGTGCGCGACCTGGAGCACGGCCGGGTCCGCGACCGCTGGTACGTCAGCCTCGTGCATTTCGCCGGGCCGCTCGCCGATCCCCACCGGCTCGTGGAGTGGTGCGACGCCCACGCCGGCGTCGCGCTCGGCACGGCGGAGCTCGGCACGGCGGAGATCGTACAGTTCGTGCACACGGGCACGGGCATCCGCGTCGAAGCCCTCGAACACGCCCGGCTGGGATGAGACGGCGGGGCGCCCCCCACGCCCCGCCGCCGTTCTCGTCAGGCCCGCAGCAGCAGCGCCGTGACGAAGTGCAGCAGGTGCCAGGCCACGTACGCGGCGAGCGAGCAGAACGCCCACTCCTTGGCCCTGCTGATCCTGGAGACGGGCGAGCTGCCCACGAGGTCGGCCAGCGTCTCCATGGACAGCGGCGGCGCGGACTCCGAGGCCAGCCCGTAGCGTTCGTCGAGGTGGAGCAGCCACACGGCCAGCCGGGCGGCGACGGGCGCGCGGGCCAGCGCCTCGTGCCGGCGGGCCGCCATGTTCCTGGCGAACAGCTCCTGCACCAGCGCGGTCGCCACGGCCGGGCTCGCGGAGGCGTGCTCGCGCAGCCGGCGCAGGTCGATCGGCCATGCCCGCACCTCGGTCAGCGCGTCGATCCTGACGCGGTCGGCGGCGCTCCAGAAGGCCAGCTCGCCCACGAGGTCGCCGTCGCCGCGCAGGTCGTGCACGGCCTCGTGGTCACCGGCGGGAACGTGTTCGCGGGCGTAACCGTGCTCGATCAGGAACACGCAGGTGGCCGGCCGTAACGGCGAGCAGATGATCTCGCCCCGCCGGTAGAGGTGGGGCCGTGCGCCCTCATCGACCAGTGACCTGAACAGCCCCACCCCGCACCACTCATCCCCTCAGGACGGCGGTGTCCTCGACATGACAGGTATGAAACAGCCCCTACGGAAACCTGTCACATCAGTGGACGCCAGGGGTGGGCCCGCTGTCAATCGGGTGGGTCAGACGTGTGCGTTGTCGGCCCGGTCGGGGACGAAGCGGTAGCCGACGTTGCGGACGGTTCCGATGAGGGATTCGTTCTCGGTGCCGAGCTTGGCGCGCAGCCGCCGCACGTGCACGTCGACCGTCCTCGTGCCGCCGAAGTAGTCGTAGCCCCAGACCTCCTGCAGCAGCTGGGCGCGGGTGAAGACCCTACCGGGGTGCTGCGCGAGGTATTTGAGCAGCTCGAACTCCTTGAACGTCAGGTCGAGCACGCGGCCGCGCAGCCGCGCGGTGTAGGTGGCCTCGTCGATGGACAGGTCGCCGCTGCGGATCTCGTCGGGCGCCTCCTCCTCGGCGGCCTGCGAGATGCGGCCGGTGGCCATGCGCAGCCGCGCCTCCACCTCGGCGGGCCCGGCGTTGTCGAGCAGCACGTCGTCGACGCCCCACTCGGCGCTCATGGCGGCCAGCCCGCCCTCGGTCACGATCACCAGGAGCGGGCAGTCGACGCCGGTGGTGCGGATCAGCCGGCACAGGCTCTTGGCCTGCACGAGCTCCTTGCGCGCGTCGACCAGGACGGCGTCGGCGGGTGGTGCGTCGATCAGCGCGGAGGCCTCCGCGGGGGCCACTCTGACCGAGTGCAGGAGCAACCCGAGCGCCGGAAGCACCTCGGCCGACGGCTCCAAGGCGTTGGTCAGCAGGAGCAGGTTGCTCATCAGGGCCTCCTCAAACGCGCAAGGACCCGGGGGCTACGTCGCCCGAGTCCTGTAGGCGAGGATATCTCACGGGTAAGTGACGTCCATTGAGCGTCCACGAGATGAACACGGTGTGCGGTGAAACAGGCGTGTTAAGGACGGCGCACAATGGACCCAAAGGGATTGTGAGGTGGCCATGGCCAGGGGAAAAGTTCGTTATTGGGCCGCAGCCAAGGATGCGGCCGGCGTGGCGGAAGAACCGTTCGACGCAGTCACTCTTGACGAACTCATGACGCAAATCACACAAAATCGTGTCGATCTGGCACATGTTGTGCGGCGGTCCTCGTTCCTCGTGGACGGTCTCCCCGTCGGCAAACGGCCCCACGCCGAGGTGGTGCTCGGCGACGGCGCGACCGTGGAGGTGCTGCCGCCCTTCGCGGGCGGGTGATCGCCCTCGCCGGCGGGGAATGAATCGGTAGGCTCTTTTGACCCCCGCTTGAGACTGGGAGCCCCATGCGGAAGCTGCTCGTCGCTCTGATCGTGCTGATCGTTCTCCTCGTCGCCGTCGACAGGGTCGCGGTGGCGGGAGTGCAGCGCGACCTCGCCAACAGGATCGCCGCGGCGACCGACCTGTCCGGCAAGCCGACCGTGACGATCGAGGGCATCCCCTTCCTCACCCAGGCGCTGTCAGGGCACTATCCGGAAGTACGCTTCGACCTCGGCACGCTCACCTACGGCGGCGTGCCGGTGGAGAACCTGCGCGGCGCCGCCTACGACGTGACGGCCCCGCTGGCCGACGTCCTGCAGAACAGAGCCAACGTGCACGCCCGCCGCGTGGCCGTCACCGGCACGCTGACCAGGGCCACGATCGACAAATACGCTCCGCGCGGCGTCAAGATCAGTGGGAACGGGCGGCGACTGGTGGCCTCGGGTGAGCTGACGGTCGGGGTGCGGAAGGTGACGTTCGAGGCGGAGCTGAAGGTCGAGGTGGCCGACGGCGGCATCAGGCTCCAGGCGGAGAAGATCGAGGGCGTGCCCGACCAGGCGGCGCGGTTCGTCTCGTACACGATCCCGTTCAAGGGGAAGCTGCCCTTCGACGTCAAGGTGACCGGGGTGAAGAACGTGGCCGACGGGCTCGAGATCGCGGCCGAAGCGTCTGACGTGCCGATCCGTGGATAAGGATGAACCGCGGCGCCCTCCCGTACGTGATGAGGGGCGTGAACGAACGCAGCGAACGAGCCAGGGCGGAGCTCGCGGGGGGAGGGACCCTGTGAGCGCAGCCGGCACGGCCGACGAGGAACTCGTGAGGACCCTCTTCGACGAGCACGCCGGGCCCCTCTACGGCTACGTCCTGCGGCTGACCGGCGATTCGGGGCGTGCGGAGGACGTCGTCCAGGAGACCCTGTTGCGGGCCTGGCGGCATCCCGAGGCGCTCTCCGACCGGCCGATCAGGGCGTGGTTGTTCACCGTGGCCCGCAATCTCGTCTTCGACCAGCACCGCGCCAGGAAGGCCAGGCCGCAGGAGACCAGCGACGAGGCGCTGGCGGTCATACCGGCCGACGACGAGCTGGAGCGGGCCGTCGAGTCGTGGTCGGTGGCGGAGGCGCTGGCCGCGCTGCGGCCGGAGCACCGTGAGGTGCTCCAGGAGGTCTATTACCGGGGGCGAACGGTGAAGGAGGCGTCCGCGACGCTCGGCGTACCGCCGGGCACGGTCAAGTCGCGCACCTACTACGCGCTGCGCGCCCTGAAACTGGCGCTCGAGGAGCGGGGGCTGGCGCCATGATGACGTGTGAGGAGATCCGGCTGTCCATGGGGGCGCACGCCCTCGGAGCGCTGGACCCCGACGAGGCGATGGAGGTCGACAACCACCTGGCGACCTGCGAGGCGTGCGGCGCCGAACTGGTCGAGCTGGAGGGGGTGGCGTCGTTCCTCGGCAAGGTGTCCGAGCGCGACGTGGAGCTGGTGTCCAGCCCTCCTCGCCAGGTGCTCGACCGGCTGCTGAACGACCGCGTCCGACGCAACAGGCGCGGGCGCGCGCTGATGGCGGTCGCCGCGTCCGCCGCGGCGGTGGTCGTGGGCGGCGCGGTCTGGGCGACGATCGGCACCGCCGGCCATGAGGACACCGCGGCCGCGCCGGCGTCCGCGCCCTCGTCGCAGTCCACCCAGGACAAGCCGGAAGCGGAGCTTTTCAGCGACTCCAAGCCGAGCGCGAGCGAGGCGCCCGCGCCGAAGGCGTCGGAACGGGCCGCGGGCAGCCGCTTCTCCGGCGAGAACAGCGCCACGGGCTACCGCGCCACCGTGACGGCCGTGCCCGGCGACGGCGGCACCGAGCTGAGCGTGAGCGTCGACGGCGTGCCCGCCGGCACGACCGCCCGCCTCGTCGTCGTCGCGCACGACGGGCGGCGCGACCCCGCGGGCAGCTGGGACGTCCGCTCGCGCGACAGCGCCGTCTTCACGGGCACGACGTCGCTGCCCATGGGCGACATCGCCAGGTTCGACCTCGTCGACGAGAAGGGCAAGGCACTCGTACGGATCCAGGCGCGGAAGTAATCGCGCCCGTGCGCGGTTGCACAGACAGATGTCCGGACTGCGGGTGGCACCCGGCACGGCGATCGGCGTGGTCCACCTGAGTGGCCGTGGAAGGGTGCGTGACGTGGGCGGAGAGCGGCTGACCGGGGCCGACCTGGGTGAGCGGCTCGGCGAGCGGGTGACGCTGGTGCAGTTCTCCACCGCGTTCTGCCAGCCGTGCCGGGCGACCAGGCGGATCCTGTCCGACGTGAGCACGCTCGTGCCGGGGGTGCGGCACGTCGAGATCGACGCCGAGTCGCGGCTCGACCTCGTACGCCGGCTGCAGATCATGCGCACGCCCACCGTGCTCGTGCTCGACGTCGCGGGCGCCGTCGTCAAGAGGGCCTCGGGCCTGCCCCGCAAGGCCGACGTTCTGGTCGCGGTGGGCGACGCGGTGGGCGACGCGGTGGCCGACGCGGTGGCCGACCCGGTGGCCGACCCGGTGACCGACGCGGCGACCGACGCGGCGACCGGCCCGCTGCCGCCCGGTTGACCAGGCCGGTGACGGCCTCGCGGCAGGGGGTCCGCGTAATAGACAGATCGTCTCAATAACCGGACGAGAAGTGACAGATGACGAGACGCCGAGTAGGGTCGTGGACATGAACCCATCGACAGAGCTGCTGACGAAGCGGCGCGCGGTTGACTTCTGCCGCGTCGCCACCGCGCTCTGTCGCGCTGCCTGAGGACGATCTCGCGGACATCCGATCCGCTCCAATCGACCCTTTCAGGAGCATCCCACGATGCCTGCCGACCCTAGAGCGCTGCCTTTCGGCGCGGCCGTCACCACCCTGGTCCTGGCCTCCGTCCTGGTGACGGAGAGTCCCAGTCTTCACGCCGCTCAGGCGGGGGTCCTCGCGGGCGTGGTCGGATACCTCACCGGGATCGTGCCGCCGGCCCTCACGGCCACGGCCGCGGCTGTCCTCGCCGCTCTCCTCAACGCAGCCTTCGGATTCCGCCTCGGCTGCGAGATGTACCTGCTCATTCGTCGTTCAACGCCCGCTGCCAACATGGAGGTATCCCAATGAGCCGCTCCGCCGCCCTGGTGGACGCCGACTGGGTCGAGGCCAACCTCGACACTCCCGGAGTCGTTCTCGTCGAGGTCGACGAGGACGTCAGCGCCTACGACAAGGGCCACATCCGTGGCGCCGTGAAGGTCGACTGGCAGCAGGACCTGCAGGACCCGGTGCGTCGCGACTTCGTGGACAAGACCGGTTTCGAGGCCCTGCTCTCCGACCGCGGCATCTCCAACGACGACACCGTCGTGCTCTACGGCGGCAACAACAACTGGTTCGCCGCCTACGCCTACTGGTACTTCAAGCTCTACGGCCACGACAACGTCAAGCTGCTCGACGGCGGTCGCAAGAAGTGGGAGCTCGACTCCCGCGAGCTGGTGCGCGACGTGCCCCAGCGGCCCAAGACCCAATACGTCGCCAAGGAGCAGGACACCGCGATCCGCGCCTTCCGCGACGACGTGGTCTCCGCCATCGGCAAGCTCAACCTGGTCGACGTGCGCTCGCCCGACGAGTTCACCGGCAAGCTGCTGGCCCCGGCGCACCTCCCGCAGGAGCAGGCGCAGCGCGGCGGCCACGTGCCCACGGCCCGCAACATCCCGTGGTCCAAGGCCGCCAACGACGACGGCACGTTCAAGGCCGACGACGACCTGCGCACGCTCTACTCCGAGGCCGGTGTCGACTTCGGCAAGGACACCATCGCCTACTGCCGCATCGGCGAACGTTCCGCGCACACGTGGTTCGTTCTGCACGAGATTCTGGGGCAGGAGAACGTGAAGAACTACGACGGTTCATGGACCGAATACGGCTCGCTCGTGGGCGTGCCGATCGAGCTGGGGGAGGCCCGCTGATGACCAGCGCTGCACAGGGCTGCGGAGCGCCGGAGCAGACGATCGCGCTGCCGGCCGGGATCGATCTGTCCAACCAGGCCGTGATCCAGGGAGTGGTGACGGGCGCCGGCACGGCCTACGCCCGGCTGCTCGACGGCTCCGGCGAGTTCACCGGCGAGGTCGTCGTGTCCGACGACGGCGTCTTCCGGTTCTTCGCCGCTCCCGGCGACTGGACCGTACGCATCATCGCGGGCGGCGGCGTCACCCGCGACGTGCAGGTCGAGGCCAAGCTGGGCGAGGTCGCCCAGCTCGCCGTGGCCGTCTGAGCCCGTTCGCCACGTGAGGCCCGCGTCCGTGCGACGCGGGCCTTCGCGCGTCGCACGGGACGCGGCTCGGGCGGCGAGTCGAGTATCACGCCGATCGGCACGCCGCGGGCCTCGCATCCATACCCGTCATCGTGCCGCACGCGCCGCGTCCCGTCGGCGGGCAGGCACCCGCCACACTCATCTGTCACCGCCCCGGAACTGATCGTGCACGCAATAGCGGAGTTGCGGCTGCGGCAGATGGGACATCCCGATACGATTCGACAGATGTCCGGTTCGACAGGTGTGATGGATCCGCCCCGACCTGGGCCTACGCCGGCTCAGCGGATGCCGTCGCCGTACTCTCTGCCCCTGCACACGCTGCGGCTCGTGGGCAGATCCGCGCTGCCTCTGGTCCTCTGGTTCTCCGCCGGGGAACTGGTGCGCTTCGTGCTGCTGTACGGCGCCACCGAGGTCGCGTACGGCGACCTTCGCCAGCTGCGGCTGGTGGCCGTCATGACCATGCTCACGTTCGTCGTCATGTCCGCGATGACGGTCACCGCCGGCATGCTCTACTGCCTGCGCAACGCGCTGTGGGAGATGCGCGCCAGGGCCGGCGAAGGTGTGCCCGAGGAACGTTTCTTCCGTACGCTGGACCGGATCGCCCCCGCCTTCGCCGTGCTCTACCTGGCGTGGGGATTCCACACCGAGGACGCCAGGGACATCTACCAGATGGACCTGTTCCACAACTTCCAGGAAATGACGGACGCGTCCTGGTTCGGCGAGGAATCCTACGTCGGCCGCGGCCTGGTCGACCTCGACTGGCGCGTGTCGCTCGGCGCCATGATCGTCACGTTCGGGCTGAAGACGCTCTTCGCGAAGTTCGTCGAGCAGGGCAAGACCACATTCTACGGCTTCGCCGCGGCCTTCTCCGAGTTCGGGTTCATGTTCTACGGCCTGAACGCCACCGTCGCCATCGCCGACGCCCGCTCCGAGTGGATGGAGCACCGCAACGTCGTCGCCGGCTCCAAGGAGGTCCTGGACGAGGCGCAGAAGAACCTGCCCCTGTGGGACGGCGTCGTCGGCACGTTCGGCGAGATCTGGCCGCTGTTCCTGGACGCCGTCGCCGTCCCCCTGGCCTGGCTGACCGTGGCCATGCTCGTCTACGGCGCCTTCTCCGACGAGGCCCGCACCCTGCTCAAGGGCACCCGGCTGGAACGCGGCGTGGAGCGCCTCGATTCCAGCCACGACCTCACGAAGAGGTCGTTCGACCAGGTCACCGTCGGCTTCAGGGAGCGCTGGGTGCCGCTGGCCAACTCCCTGCGCATGGTCTTCAACGGCGGCGCCCCGCTCTTCGGCATGATGTGCCTGTGCTACGTGGCCATCTCGCTGGCGGGACAGTACGGCGACCGGGGGCTGCGCGCCCTCATCGGCTCCCGCGCGGAATGGACGTGGACCTACGCCGGGCCGCCCATCGGGTACCTGCGCGACCTGATCACGACCGTGCTCACGATGGCGCTGCTGGCGGCCACGTTCGACATCGCGGCCACCAGAGCCCGCGCCAAGGGCGAGCGCCTCAGCGCGCAATGACCCTCGAAGGCCGCGCGCCTCGGAACGTCAGCGCCGCCTGAACCGCAGCACCGTGTCGTCCTTCTCCGCCTTCTCCATGGCCTCCCTGTCGAACAGGTCGTCCACCGGCGTGTCCGAACGGTAGGCGCTCGGCCTGAGCGAGACCTCGACCTCGTTCGCCACCGGGGTGGGCACGATGGCCACACCCTCGATCTTGTACGCCTTGCCCACCACCAGCCGGTCCGTCGGCCGCTGGCCGTCCTTCAACTCCACGGTCCACGTACGGTCCGTGCGGTCCGACAGCCTGATGTCGTACGGCATGGCGGTCATGGTGGCGCTGCCCTCGTCGACGACCTTCTTGGTGATGTCCACCTGCAGCCAGGTGACCTCGGGGCCGTGCTTGCTGCCCGCGGGCGCCTTCATGGGCGCCACCGCGGCCGTCCACTCGATGTTGTGCACGTTGCCCGCCTGGCCGGCGGCCACGACGACCTCCTTGGTCTGCTCCACGGACACCTTCTCGTAGAACAGGTAGCCGTCCACCGTCTTCGCGCCCATGGCGAGCAGCGACACCACCACGGCGCCGGCGGCGATCAGGACCTTGCGGTTGCGCGAGCCCTTCGCCGAGCGCCTCCCGCCGGAGGCCCGCCCTCTGCCCCGGACACCGTCCCGCGCCCCGTCGTGCTGAGGCGCCTCGCCCGGCCCGGCAGCATGAGACGCGGCGATCCCGCCCGCAGCCCCGGCGGCACCCGCGGCGCCCTGAGCCGGCGATCCGGCCGGGCCGCCGTACGGCGACGCCTGATCGTAGGCGGGCGGCTGGTCGTACGGGGCCGCCTGGTCGTAGGGGGCCGCCTGGTCGTGCGGGATCGGCTGGTCGTGCGGGGCCGGCTGGTCGGCGGAGGGCTGGACGGCCGGGAGCGGTTGCGTGAGGCCATCGAGCGGCTCGCGGGGGGCGGGCGCGGGCGGCCAGACCTGCTGGTCCGGATGGCGATGCCGGGCTCCCCTGCTCTGCGGCATGCCGGGGGCACCCGCCATGCCGTGCCGTGGCGCCTGTCCACGAGCTCCGCGCGCGGCCCTCCGGCCTCGCGCACCTGCTTCGGGCCGCACACCCTGCTCCGGACGCACGCCTTGTTCCTCCGGACGCCCGCCCTGTTCGGGCCGTACACCGTGCTCGGGACGCACGCCCTGCTCCGGATGCATGCCCTGTTCGGGGTGCACGCTCCGCTCGGGACGCACCTCCTGCTCGGCCGCGCCGCCACGGCGCTCGGCCTGGCTACCTGCCCCGAACACCGGGCCCTGCTCGTGTGAGCCCTGCCCGGACGGTTCCCGCCCGAAGAAGGAGTCCTGACCGCGCCGGCCAAGAGAGTCCTGCCCGTATGGAGTGTCCTGGGCAGCCGGGTCCTGGCCGAGAGGGGACCCCTGGCCGGACGGGTCCTGTCCGAAGGGGAGATTCTGGAGGGACGGGTCCTGTCCGTACGGGGGACCCTGGTGGGACGGGTCCTGTCCTACGGGGGGACTCTGAAGGGATGGGTCCTGTCCGTACGGGGGGCTCTGGACGGACGGGTCCTGGACGGTGGGGGAGC
>NZ_SMLD01000226.1:0-12928 GCF_004352805.1 Nonomuraea mesophila | reverse complement strand
CCACCCGCACTCCCACCCGCAGGGCGCCGGCTCCGCCGCGGGCTCGCGCCCGCAGCCCGCTCCCGCCCACACGCTGATCCAGCCGCGGACGGAGGTGCCGCAGGGGCGCGGGTTCCGGCCCAACTGGTTCCTGGTGACGCTGGCCGCCGTGATGGCGGTGGCGGTCGGGCTGACCGGCTGGTACTTCTCCCAGTCCGACCCGGTCATCGTTCCCGACCTGGTCGGCAAGGACATGGCGATCGCCGAGAAGAACGCCGCCGCGCTCGGCCTCGTGGTCCGCACGGGCGACGGCGAACACGACGAGAAGGTGGCAGCCGGCCTGGTCCTGCGCACCGACCCGGCGGCCAAGAGCGAGGTGGACGACGGCACCACGATCACGCTGGTGCCCTCGCTCGGGCCCAAGCGCGTCATCGTGCCCAACGTGGCCGGCATGACCGAGAACGACGCCCGCGTGGCGCTCGCCGACGCGGACCTGACCGTCGACTCGGTCAAGCGCCTGGCCAACAAGGAGGTCGAGCGCGACAAGGTGATCCGCACCTCGCCCCAGGTCGGCGAGAAGGTGAAGCAGGGCGCCAAGATCGACGTCTTCGTCAGCGCCGGGCTGGTCATGCCCGACGTGGGCGGCATGCCCAAGGACCAGGCCGCCGGCCATCTCAGCGGGCAGGGCTTCCAGGTGCAGGTCAACGAGGTGGACGACGACGCCGAGCCGTGCACGGTCATCGCCCAGGAGCCCAAGGCGAAGGCGGAGGTCGACAACGGCGCCCAGGTCATGATCACGGTGGCGCGGTGCCAGACGGACTTCTGGGACTGGTTCGGCGACCGCGACGGCGAGGGCCGCGACGACCGGCATCTCCGCGTGGTGCCGGGGGTGCTCGGCAAGGAGCTCAGGGACGCCAGGTCCGAGTTACAGGCCCTGGGCTTCAGCGTACGGGTGCAGCGGCTGGTCAACGCCGGTGTGGTGAAATACCAGCGGCCGCTGCCCAACAGCGAACGCCCCTCGGGCAGCACGGTCTACCTCTGGCAGTGAGCGTCCCGCACCTGCAACCGCCCCCACGTCGTGACGAGCGGCCGGTAGCCCTGGCGGGACCAGAACGGCACTGACAGCGGGTTCTGGGCCGCATAGTGCACCAGCACGGTCTCGACGCCGGCCGCCGCCACCGTGGCGTGGGCGTGGCCGGCCAGCGCGGCGCCGATGCCGCGGCCCCTGCCGCCCGGGCGCGCGTAGAGGGACCCCACGTACGCGACGGGCGACGCCTCCACGGCGGGCGCGACCCACCCCGCGTGGTCGGGGTGGTGCACCGAGAGCATGCCGGCGACCTCACCGTCCTGCTCGGCCAGCCAGCACCAGCCGTCACCACGGGCGAGTTTCTCCTCCAGCTCGGCCCTCGCGGCGGCGGGCGTCGAGGGCAGCACCGAGATCCAGCCGAACTGCGCCTCGTAGGCGATCAGGTCGAGGTAGAGCCGGCACATGGTGTCCAGGTCGTCCGCCACGGCAGGGCGTACAGAGAGGGCCGGTCGGCTCGCGGCAGGGCCGACGGAGGAGACACGGACGGCCGGGCCGTCGGAGGAGACACGGACGGCCGGGCCGACGGAGGAGACACGGACGGCGAGCACGGAACGCGGCGCGAACCCCCGCCTGGCCAGCGCTGCGACGGGCGCGGTGTCGCGGCTCGGCCAGTTCACCACGAGCCCGGATCCCGGCTCGGCGTCGAGAGCCGAGATCCAGCGGTCGAGCAGGTGGCCGAGCGCGCCGGCCGGGTCGTCACCCGCGACCGCGGCCCGGAGGGTGTGAATGGCCGGCGGGCCCCAGTGCACCGACCGGGCGCCCGGGACCGCCGTGGCGGTCGAGGGCGCGCCGACGGCGTTCCCGATCTCGATCAGGTCGTCGCTGAGCTCCGCGACGGCGGCGAGGGGGTCGGCGGCCCGCACCCGGGCGCGATGGCGATCGATCACGTCGTTCACCGTTCGCACCCTACGTGGGCCGCGGGTCGCACGGTCAGGCCAGGTGGCCGTGGAGGCGGACCCTGGCCAGGCCGCCGTCCGGGTAGATGTCGACCCTGACGTGGGTGACGGAACCGGGGTGGTGCAGCCGGAAGCGGTGCGGGGTGTCGGGCTGGAGCCTGGTCCTGGGCAGCAGTTCGGCCTCGTGGCGGCCGTCTATCCCGGTCAGCGCGACCGCGACGGGCGCGTTGTGGAGCAGGTTCGTGGTGTCGATCTCGGCCAGTTCGACGACGCCGCGGCCGGCCAGCCGGATCACCAGCCAGTCGTTGCCGCCGTCCCTGCGGCGCGCGGTCTCCCAGCCCTCCGCCTGGTGGCGGGCCAGGCCGGGCGCGATGACGTTGCTGGGGGCGGAGTAGAAGGCGTCGGAGCAGCCGGTGACGAGAGCGCCGTTCGCCAGGGCGGCCAGGTCGAGGCCGAGGCCGTCGTAGACGGACAGGTCGGGGCGGGCCTCGCCGTGCACGCGCAGGCGGGCGACGCCGCCGTCGGGATGGATCTTGAGGCGGACGTGGGTGTAGCGGCCCTGGTCGGCGACCTGGAAGTGGTGCTCGGCGTCGCCCTTCAGCCCCGCCTTGGGGACGATCTCGGTCCACGGGGCGGCGAGCAGCTCGGCAGGTGACGGATGGCCGTCGACGCAGGCGGCGTCGACGGAGGCGTACGGCGGGTAGTTGCCCGTGAACCAGGCCGTGTCGATCACCACGGCGCGGATCACGCCGGGCACGCCCAGCCGGACGACGGCCCACTCGTGTCCGGGCTCGCGCCTGCGCCGGGTCTCCCAGCCGTCGTACACCTGGCCCTTGTTGCCGAAGGTCTCCGGCTGGAAGCCCGGCCTGCCCGGCCTGATCAGGCTCTCCTTCTCGGCGAACGACTCGTCGCTCGCCGCCACCACGGAGCCGCCGAACGTGCGCAGCGCAAGGTCGGGCAGGGACGGGGTGCCGCAGGAGTGTGCCATCTACGGTCCTTCCAGCAGGAGCCGGCCGCAGGGCCGGCCGTCCACCGGCCGGCCGCGCAGCCAGGTGGTCAGTACGGCGCCCTTGAGCGTGCGGCCGTGGTAGGCGGTGACCGGGTTCCTGTGGTGGAGGGCGGCGGCGTCGACCGGGTCGGACGCGGCCGGGTCGAACGCCACCAGGTCGGCGTCATGGCCCGGCGCTATCCCGCCTTTTCCGGTGATGCCGGCCAGGGCGGCGGGATTGGCCGACATCCAGCGGACCACGTCCGCCAGCCCGTACCCCCTGCGCGACGCCTCCGTCCAGATCGCGCGCAACCCGAGCTGGAGCGAGGCGACGCCGCCCCAGGCAGCGGCGAAGTCAGGCACCTTCAGCTCGGCCGGCGACGGCGAGTGGTCGGACACGACGCAGCTCAGCACGCCCCTCCCCAGGCCGTCCCAGAGCAGGTCGCGGTTGGCCTCCGCCCGGATGGGCGGGCAGCACTTGTAGGCCGTGTCCCCCTCGGGCACCTGCTCGGCGGCCAGCGTCAGATAGTGCGGGCAGGTCTCCGCCGTGACGGCCACGCCCCTGGCCTGGGCCTGCTCCAGGACGTCGAGGCAGGCGGCGCTCGAGACGTGCAGGACGTGCACCCTCGCCCCCGTCTCCTCGGCCAGCCGGACCACCTGCTCGACCGCGCTGCGCTCGGCCCGCTCCGGCCGCGAGTCGAGAAACTCCCGGTATGTCGGCCCGGACGGCTCACCGAGCAGCGCCGGGTCCTCGGCATGCACCACCATCATCCCGCCGAGCCCGGCGAGCTCCGTGAGGGCCTGCCGCGCCTCGGAGAGGCCGAGCGGCGGGAACTCCTCCACGCCCGAGGGCGACAGGAAGCACTTGAAGCCGCGTACCCCGCGCTCCAGCAGCGGCGCCAGCTCCTTGAGGTTGCCCGGCACGGCCCCGCCCCAGAACGCGACGTCCACGTGGCACAGGTGCTCGGCGGCGGCCAGCTTGGCGTCGAGGGCCGCGACGTCCACGGTGGGCGGCAGCGAGTTGAGCGGCATGTCGACGATCGTGGTGACGCCTCCGGCGGCGGCCGCCCGGGTCGCCGAGGCGAACCCTTCCCAGTGGGTCCGTCCCGGCTCGTTGACGTGCACATGGGTGTCGACCAGGCCGGGGAGCAGGGCCAGGTCGCGCAGGTCGACGTCCTCGGCGGCGTCGAGGGGCGCCGCGTGGTCGTACAGGGCGGCGATCTTCTCCCCGCGCACGGCCACCGCCGCGGGCCGCACGCCGTCGGGGGTGACGGTCCTGCGCGATCGTACGACGAGGTCGAAGCTCATCCGGCGCCTCCCCCGAGCCCGCGGTCGGCGGCCAGCCGGGCGGCGAGGCGTTCGAGCAGCGGGCCCGCCTCGGCCATGCACCGGGCCTCGTCGGGCTCCAGGTCGGTCAGGGCGTAGGCGGCCTCGATGCCCGCCGCCTTCAGTTCGGCGTCGGAGAGGGTACGGCGGCCGCAGACGGCCACGACGGGCACCCCGGCCCTGGCGGCGGCCTGGGCCACGCCGACCGGCGCCTTGCCCCGCAGCGACTGCTCGTCCAGCGACCCCTCGCCCGTGATCACCAGCCGCGCGTCGCGCGCCAGCTCGCCGAACCCGAGCAGGCCGAGCAGGTAGCCGATGCCTGGCCGCAGCTCGGCGTGCAGGAACGCGAGCGCCGCGAACCCCACCCCGCCGGCCGCGCCCGCGCCCGGCGCCCCGGCCACCCCCATCGCCCGCGGGGTGTCGTCGTGCTCGTGCTCATGGTCGCGCCCGCTTCGCTCCTCGTTGGCTCGTTCCTCGCTCTCTCGTCGCGAGCTCCTGCGCTCGTGCTCATGGTCGCGCCCGCTACGCTCCTCGTTGGCTCGTTCCTCGCTCTCTCGTCGCGAGCTCCTGCGCTCGTGCTCATGGTCGCGCCCGCTACGCTCCTCGTTGGCTCGTTCCTCGCTCTCTCGTCGCGAGCTCCTGCGCTCGACGGCTCCGGCCAGCCCGTGTGTGGCGGTCGCCACCGCCGCCAGCCGGGACAGTGCGCGTTCCAGGGTCGTGACGTCGCCGGGCGTCGCGCCCTTCTGCGGCCCGTAGACGGCGGCGGCGCCGTGCGGGCCGAGGAGCGGGTTGTCCACGTCGCCGGCCACCACGAACTCCACCCCGGACACGTCGAGGAATCCGGACAGGTCGATGCGGGCGAGGTCTTTCAGCGCGGCCCCGCCCCGGGAGAGGTCGTCGCCGGCGGCGTCGAGCAGGCGGGCGCCGAGCGCCTGGACCATGCCGGCGCCCCCGTCGGTGCACGCGCTGCCGCCCAGCCCCAGGACGACCCGCGTGGCGCCGCGGCGTACGGCGTCGGCGACCAGCTCGCCCGTGCCGTAGCTGGTGGCGGTCAGCGGCTCGCGCCCGCCGGGCAGCCGGCGCAGCCCGGACGCCTCCGCCAGCTCGACCACGGCCGTGCCGTCCTGCCAGGCGTAGGAGGCGGGGATCCGCTCACCGGTGGGGCCGGTCACCTCGATCGTGACCCGCGTGAAGCCGCTTGCCGCGGCGGCGGCGACGGTGCCGTCACCGCCGTCGGCGACCGGCAGCTCCACCGTGGGAACGCCGAGCCCGGCCGACACGCGGGAGGCCACCTCCGCCGCCGTCAGCGACCCCTTGAACTTGTCCGGAGCGACCAGAACAGGCTGAACCACAACGAACTCCCACATGATGGTGAACAATGTCCGGACACGCCTTCCTGCCCGGTGCGAGCGGGCGGGAAGGCGTGACTCATCATCACATCCGGACGATCGGCGGGCGACCACCGGCCCGCCCCTCGGCTCACCGCCGGTGTCACTTGTCCTGGACGTGCCGCGCCGCGCGCACGCCGCGTTCCCCGGCCAGCCGCACGAGCCGCTCGCGGGCGGCGGCGCCCGCGCGTCCGGCCGCGTCCTGGGAGACGGTCCGAAGCTCGCCGCCGGCCACCACGGTCCGCCCACCGATCAGGACGAGGGCGGGCGGCGGCGCGGGCCCGAAGACCAGCGCGCACACGGGGTCGGGGACGGCGGCGGCGAACGGCCCGGCCACCGGCCACAGGACGAGATCGGCCAGCTTGCCCGGCTCCAGCGAGCCGAGCTCGTCCGCCCGGCCCAGGTTGCGGGCGCCGCCCAGGGTGGCCAGCTCCAGGGCCTGGCGGGCCGTGAGCGCCTGCGGGCCGTGCCTGGCCCTCTGGAACAGCAGCGCCTGGCGCATCTCCCCCGCCAGCGGGGTCAGCTCGGAGGAGGCGCTGCCGTCCACGCCGAGCCCCACGTTCACGCCGCGGCGCAACATCTCCGACACGCGGGCGATGCCCGCCCCGAGCCGCCCGTTGGATGAGGGGCAGTGGGCCGAGCCGGTGCCGCTGGCGGCGAGCTTGCCGATGTCGGCGTCGCTCAGGTGCACGGTGTGCGCGAACCACACGTCGGGCCCGAGCCAGCCCAGCTGCTCCATGTAGTCGACGGGCCGCGCGCCGAACTGCTCCAGGCAGTGCTCGTCCTCGTCCAGGGTCTCGGCGATGTGGGTGTGCAGGCGCACGCCCCTGGACCTGGCCAGCGCCGCGGACTCGGTCATCAGCCGGGCGCTGGCCGAGAACGGCGAGCACGGCCCGACCGCGACGCGCAGCATGGAGGAGAACGACGGGTCGTGATAGGCGTCGACGGCCTCGGCCGTGGCCGTCAGGACCTCGTCCAGTTCCTCGACGACGACGTCCGGCGGCAGCCCGCCCTTCGACTCGCCCAGGTCCATGGAGCCGCGCGCAGGGTGGAACCTCACGCCGATCTCGCGCGCGGCCTCGACCTCGGCCGCGAGCAGGTCGCCCCTGCCCTTGGGGAAGACGTAGTGGTGGTCGCTGGAGGTGGTGCACCCCGACAGCGCCAGCCAGCCCAGCCCGGCCGATGCGGCCCCCTTGACCACCTCGGCGTCCATGGCGGCCCACACCGGATAGAGCGACACCAGCCACTCGAACAACGTCGCGTCCTGGGCGAGCCCTTGCGAGGCCCACTGGTAGAGGTGGTGGTGGGTGTTGACCAGGCCGGGCGTGGCCAGGCAGCCGGAGCCGTCGATCCGGGTCGCGCCCTGCGCGCCGGGCGCGGGCCCGGCGCCCAGCGCGGCGATCCGGTCCCCCTCGATCCTGATGTGCCCGGAGGGGATCTCGGGGCCGGTGACCGGCGCGATGTGCACGTTCTCGATCACGATGACGGGCCGGGACGGCGTGCGCGGCTCGCTCATGTGGCCGCCTTGCGCCGCGCGGCCAGCCGTACCGCGTCGAGGATCTTCTCGTAGCCCGTGCAGCGGCAGAGGTTCCCCGCCAGCGCCTCCCTGATCTCCGCGTCCGAGGGCCGCCCGGTGCGCGCGATCAGGTCGTGCGCCTGCACGATCAGCCCCGGCGTGCAGAAGCCGCACTGCACCGCGCCGCACTCGGCGAACGCCTCCTGCACCGGGTCGAGCCGGTCCCCCTCGGCCAGCCCCTCGACGGTACGCACCTGCCGTCCCTCGGCCTGCCCGGCGGCGACCAGGCAGGCGCAGACCGGCACGTCGTCGAGATAGACCGTGCACGAGCCGCATTCGCCCTGCTCGCAGGCGTTCTTGGAGCCGGGCAGTCCGAGCCGCTCGCGCAGCACGTACAGCAGGCTCTCCCCTTCCCACACGTCGTCGGCGCTCTCCTCGCGGCCGTTGACGGTGAAGGTCACGCGCATCAGGCGGCCCTCCTTCCCAGATGGTCGTTCCAGGCCCACGTGAGCGTGCGGCGGGCCATCACGCCGATGGCGTGCACGCGGTAGGCGGCGCTGCCCCGGACGTCGTCGATCGGCGCGGCGGCGGACGCGCACAGCTCGCCGAACCTCCTGAGCAGCGCCGGGTCGAGCGGCGCCTCCCAGTCGAGCTCCCGCGCCAGCAGTTCCTCGGCCTCGTACGCCCGCCGCGGGGTCGGCGCCGCCGACCCGAGCCCCGTGCCGGCCCACCGCTCCTCGGGACGCAGCACGAGCGCGAACGAGCACACCGCGATCACCATGGCGTTGCGGGTGCCGACCTTGGAGAAGTACTGAGGCCCCGTGGCGGGCCTGACGTGCACGGCCCTGATGAGCTCGTCCGGTTCCAGCGCGCTGCGCTTGACGCCCAGGTAGAACTCGGTGGCGGGGATCATCCTGACCCCCCGCTCGCGCGACTCCACCTCGATCACCGCGTCGGCGGCGAGCAGCGGCGGATGGCTGTCGCCGGCGGGGGAGGCCGCGCCGAGGTTGCCGCCGACCGATCCGCGGTTGCGGATCTGCGGCGAGCCGACCGTGCGCGAGGCCTGGGCGAGCCCCGGCAGCATGCCGCCCAGTTCCTCGATGATCGTCGTGTACGGCACCCCGGCCCCCACCCGGCAGGCGCCGCCCTCCATGCCCCACGCGCGCAGCTCGGCCACACGCCCGAGGTCGAGCAGCGCGGCGGGCCTGCGCACGTCGAAGTTGAGCTCCACCATCACGTCGGTGCCGCCCTGGAGCGGCACCGCGTCGGGCCGGTCCGCCTTGGCGGCCAGCGCCTCCTCCCACGTCGTGGGGCGCAAGAAGTCCATCGTCACTCCCAGGCGAATCCGGCGTCGGGCGCGTCCTCACGTAGCACACTGCCCTCGATCAGCCCGTACGGGCGGTCCGCGGCGAAGAAGACCTCGTTGTCGTTGGCGAGGCCGAAGGGCGACAGGTCCACGGCGATGTGGTGCTTGTTCGGCAGGGCGAGCCTGACCTCGCAGATCTCCTCGCAGGTGGCCAGCACCCGCTCGCCCATGGCGTACAGGGTCTGCTGCAGGGAGCGGCTGTACGTGCCGGTGAACGCCTCCACCAGGCAGCGCCGCACCCGCTCGTACGACGAGCCGTAGGAGGAGGTGCCGCCCGTGTGCCGCCACCGGGCCTCGACGGCGGTGGCGAGGACACGGTCGGCGGCGGGCGGCAGCGTGGTGTACTCGTCGACGGCGTAGCCGTGGAACTCCGATCCCGTCGAGTTGAGCAGCACCAGGTCCTTGAGCCCGGACACCACGCTGGCGCGGCCGTCGCGGTCGCGGTGGACGACGCACGTGCGCACCTCGCCGCCCTCGCGCGCGAACGAGTGCGGCCCTTCGCGGCGCCAGGCGTACTCCTCGATCTCCACCCTGGCGTGGTGGATCGAGGGTTGCGCGCCGGCGAAGTGCCCGGCCAGCAGGAGGGCGAACTCCTCGATCTGGCCGATGCCGTGTTTCCCGGCGAAGGCGTACACCGTGTTCTTCTGCGTGTCGGTCGGCAGCACGGCGGCGTTGTCGCCGGTCAGGTGGACGGCCTCCATGTCGCCCGACAGGGACGTGCTGACGTTGACGTCCTTGATGTGGTGCACGGGGCCGTCCTTGACGACGTGGACGAGCCTCGTCTGCGCCTTGCCGTAGCGGTTGGGACCGAGCTTGACGGCCATCTAGCTCCCTCGGTAGGTGGAGTAGGCGTACGGGCTGAGCAGCAGGGGCACGTGGTGGTGCCGGGCGGGGTCGGTCACGGTGAAGGTGATGACGACCTCGGGGTAGAACGTCTCGGTCAGGTAGCCGCCGGTGTCGAAGACGACGCGGTGCACGCCGGCGCCCGGCTCCCATCCGCCGATCCGGCCGTCGGCGTCGGTCCGCCCCTCGGCCAGGACCCTTCCTTCGTGCTCCAGGCGTACGCGCAGGCCCTCGGCGGGCAGCCCGGTGACCGCGTTCAGCACGTGCGTGGAGAAGCTCATCTCCCCTCCCCCATCAGCTTGGCCAGCCGCAGCCGGGTGATCGCGGCCAGTTCGGCGCGTACGACGTCGCGCTCGCTCTCCTCGTCGTTGCGCAGCCGCGAGGTGAGCCTGGCCAGCAGCTCGGCGCCGCTGAGACCGGTGGCGCAGACGAGGTAGACGTGCCCGAAACGTTCCTCGTAGGCCCGGTTGCCCTCGGCCAGGGCCGCGCGTGACGCGTCGTCGACCCCCGACTGTTCCTGCCGCGACCAGGCCGCCTCCGTACCGGTCGCGTCCGGCCGCTCGCCGATCCTCGGGTGCGCGCCGAGCGCCTCCAGCACCCCTGACCACTCCAGCTTCCGCACGGCCGCGTCCGCGGCGTCGAGCAGCGCGCCCAGCTCACCGTACGGCCGCCGCCCGGCGATCTCGGCGGCGAAGGCGGGGCAGGCGCAGCAGGCGAGCAGGTCACGCTCGGCCTCGTCCCGTGGCCGGGTGTTGAAGGCGCCGAGCGCGGCGAACGTGTCGGACATATCTGCAGTACACACATGCGCTACGTGCCCGGTCCATCCGTGAGAACTCCGAACCGGCCGCCCCGGCGACGGGCACTTTTGTGTCATGCTCCAAGCGTCAGATCATGATCACCGTCTTGCCCCTGGCGCGGCCTGCGGCGATGTCGCTCAGCACGGCCGGCGCCCGCTCCAGGGGCACCAGCGACTCGACGCGCACACGCAGCTCGCCGCCGTCGATCAGCTCGGAAAGGCGGGTCAGCACCTCAGGCGTGACCCGGTTGATCACGTTGACGCCGCGCAGCCCTCTCCTGGCCAGGGCGTCGGGGTCGAGCGCGTGGACGACACTGCAGATCACGCCGCCGGGGCGCAGCACGCCCGCCATGGCGTCGACCGCGCCGGACGGGCCGACCAGGTCGAACACCGCGTCGACGCCGTCCGGCCAGGCGGCCGCCACCTCCCCGGGCACGTCACCCTTGGTGTGGTCGACCGTCTCGTTCGCGCCCAGCTCCCGCATGAGCTCCTCCGCGTCGGGTGCGGCCGTGGCGATGACGTACGCGCGGCGCAGGGCGGCGAGCTGCGTGGCCGCCTGGCCCACCCCTCCCGTGGCCCCGATGATCAGCACGGTCTGCCCCTCGGCCAGGTCGGCGGCGTCGAGCAGGGCGCACGCGGTCGCGCTCGCCGTGGGCACGGCCGCGGCCTGCTCGGGCAGCAGGCCCTTGGGCATGCGGGCGACGGGCCCGTCCTGGGCCACCACGCCGTACTCGGCGTAGCTGCCGAGCCCGCGGGCGGGGTCGGCGAAGCGGCCGTAGACCTCGTCGCCGGGCCGGTAGGCGGTGACAGCGTCCCCCACCGCCTCCACGACCCCGGCGCCGTCCTGCCCCATGATGAGCGGGAATCTGGGCGACAGTCCCTTCATGGCGCCGCTCGCGATCTTCGTGTCGACCGGGTTGTAGGCCGCGGCCCGCAGGCGTACGAGCAGTTCGCCCGGTCCTGGTGCGGGCTCCGGCAGCTCGACGAGCTCCGGCCGGGCTCCGAAGGCGGAAATGGCTGTGGCGCGCATGGGCTCTCCCCCGTCTGGCCTGCGTTGGCGAACGAAGGAGGCGTTACCCGCCCACGTACCCGCCAAAGGGACCGGGCCGTGCTCTTGGAGCAAGCTTTGTGCGCGGCCGGGGATCCTCCGGGCGGCGGGCGGTGTCGCGCGGGATGTGTCCGCCACTGCGCCTACACTGGCCGTCATCATGACCCTGAAATCCCTGATCGGCGGACACGTGTCCGTGGCGGGCGGCCTCGCGACGGGCGGCCTGAAATACATGGCGGAGATCGGCGCCGAGATGATCCAGGTGTTCGTCACCAACCCGCGCGGGTGGGCGCTCACCGAAGGCAGACCCGACCAGGACGCCCAGCTCGCCGAGTCGGGCGTCGACACGTTCATCCACGTGCCCTACCTCGCCAACTTCGGCTCGCCCAGCCCCGAGACGCTGGCCAACTCCATCGCGATCGTGCGCCACACGCTGCGCCGCGGGGTGGCGACCGGCGCCAAGGGGGTGGTGGTGCACACAGGTTCCGCCGTGACGCAGTCCCGCGACGACGCGCTGCGCCAGACCCGCGAGAACCTGCTGCCGCTGCTCGACGAGATCCCCGACGGCGGGCCCGACCTGCTGTTCGAGCCGATGGCGGGCCAAGGCGCCATGTTGTGCGCCACGGTCCA
Source organism: Nonomuraea mesophila (assembly GCF_004352805.1). Lineage (NCBI taxonomy): Bacteria > Bacillati > Actinomycetota > Actinomycetes > Streptosporangiales > Streptosporangiaceae > Nonomuraea > Nonomuraea mesophila. Next base: position 1,065 of record NZ_SMLD01000226.1, on the reverse strand, counting down.
GGACATCGAGCCCTACCTCGCGGCCCTCGACTGGCATCCGCGGGCCGGTGTCTGCCTCGACACGTGCCACGCCTTCGCCGCCGGTCACGACCTCGCGGCCGAGGGCGGGGTGCGCGAGACGTTCGACGCCCTGCACGCGATCGCCCCGGGGCGGCTCAAGCTGATCCACGCCAACGACTCGAAGGACGCCTGCGGCGCCAAGAAGGACCGCCACGAGAACATCGGGGCCGGCCTCATCGGCGAGCGGCCGTTCGCGGAGCTGATGCGGCACCCGGCGGTGGCGTGCGTGCCGATCTGCATCGAGACGCCGGGCAAGGCGCCCAAGCATGCCGAGGACATCGCCCTGCTGAAGCGGCTGCGCGACGAGTGAGCACCACGCGGGGCGCCACGCGGGGCGCCCCGCGAGACGCCCCGCGAGACGCCGCGCGGGACGCCGCGCGGGCTCCTGCGGCGGACGGCGTACGTCGAAGCGGGGCAGAACCGTAACCGGGCCACAGACCGTGATAGGGACGCCCGCTCGCGGGATCCGGCGCCCCCGTGGCCCGGATCGCGGGGCCGGCTCTCACGGCCTCAGCGGGCGCCCCCTCACAGAACGGCGTGGCGGGCCCTACCCCCCGGTCAGGGCCCGGCCGCCGCGGCGACCTGCGGTCGCCGGTGAATCCGGCGCATCAGATCTGCTGTGAGCCTTGCGGCTCGTCCCCCCAATGCGCCGGGGTGGCTATCCGATGCCGAAACACTACGGTCGCGATCTTGCGGGCGAAACCCCGTTTACGGACAGCTCGTCGAACGGTCTGTAGTCATCGCCATACGGAGAGTGCTAATGCGATGAGCGGTCGCCGTGCTGCGACGAGCGGCAGTCTGGGGGGCCCGCGTGAGGCTCCGGCACGTGCATCGTGGCCATCATCCGGCCCACCCCTCCCGGCACCCGGCACGGCGTGGCCAGGGAGATCATGACCATGGCGGCGAACGCCACCGGCACCGCCACCAGCGCCGGATAGGACGCCGGCTCCCCCGCCCGTACGCCCGCCTGCTCGCTCAGCACGAGCGCGGCGGTCACGCCACCCC
>NZ_SMLD01000225.1:0-13019 GCF_004352805.1 Nonomuraea mesophila | reverse complement strand
GCGCAGGTGGTGCTCGGGGCCCTCGGACTGCGAGAGCCCGCGCTCCGGCCGCCCGCCGGGGCACTGTCCACCACACCACCCGACCCCGCGGAACGCCTCGTCGCGGCACTGGCCGAGCAGGACCTGCTGCTCATCCTGGACAACTGCGAGCACGTGATCGCCGAGGCCGCCACGCTGGCCCGCCGCCTCCTGTCCGCCTGCCCCCTCCTGACCGTCCTGGCCACCAGCCGAGAGCCGCTGGGCATCACCGGCGAGCACCTGGTCCCTCTCGCGCCCCTGCCCACCCCATCGCTCGGCGCGGGGACGACCCCGCACCCGCCGCGCGACGCCGCCGCGGCCGGCGATCCGCTCGGCTACCCGGCGGTCAGGTTGTTCGCCGACAGGGCGGCGGCCGTACGACCCGGGTTCGTGCTCGCCCCGGACACCATGGACCCGGTTCTGCGGATCTGCGCGGCGCTCGACGGCCTGCCCCTCGCCATCGAGCTGGCGGCGGCCAGGGTGCGTACGTTGTCCGTGGCGGAGATCGCCTCCCGGCTGACCGAGCACGGCAGGTTCCGGCTGCTCTCGCGCGGCGACCGGACGGCCGCGGCCCGCCACCAGACGCTGTACGCGACCGTCGAGTGGAGCTGGAGCCTGCTCGACGCGGAGGAACAGACGCTGGCCAGGCGGTTCGCGGTGTTCACAGGAGGCGCCGGTCTGGAGGCGGTCGAGCGGGTCTGCGGCGAGCCCGGCGCCGGCCGGCTCGCCGATCTGGTGGACAAGTCGCTGGTCGAGACCGACGGCGAGCGCTATCACATGCTCGAGACCATCCGCCTGTTCTGCCTGGAACGGCTGGCGGAGGCGGGCGAGGAGGAGCGGCTGCGGCAGGCCCACGCCACCTGGTTCCTGGAGCTGGCCCGCCGCGCGGACGAGCACCTCTGCCGGTCCGAGCAGCTCCACTGGCTGGCCCTGCTGTCGGCCGACAACGCGAACCTGCAGGCGGCGCTGCGCTGGAGTGTGACCCACGACCAGCCGACGGCCTGGCGGCTGGTGGCGGCGCTGGCCATGTACTGGTGGCTGAGCGGGCGGCGCGGCCAGGCCTTCGGGCACGCGGTCGGGCTCCTCGACTCCGCCGCCGGGGAGCCGCCCGCCGGGCTGGCGGAGGAGTACGTGCTGGCCGTCCTGCACGCCGTACCCGACGCGGGATCGCCGCACTGGGATCGCGCACGCACGATCGTCGGCTCGCTGGGCGGGCCGATGCGTCACCGTTTCGGCGTGGCGCTCTGGGGCATGATCACCGGCCCGCCGGAGAACGGCACGACGGGGCGGCGGGTGCTGGACGCCGACCCGTGGAGCAGGGCGCTCAGCCGGCTCGGGACGACGTTGCTGGTGCTGCACAACGGCTCCGTCGTCGAGGCCGAACGGGAACTCGCATCGGTGCTCGCCGAGTTCCACGCGCTGGGCGAGCGGTGGGGGACGGCGCAGGCGCTCGACTGGCTCGCCGTGCTCGCGGGCTGGCGCGGCGACTGGGCCCGCGCCATGGAGCTGTGGAAGCAGGCGCTCGACCGGCTCGAAGAGCTCGGCGCGCTGGACGAGCAGGTGGACGTGCTGGGCAGGCGGGCGGACGCGCGCCTGCGGGCCGGCGACGTGGCGGGCGCGCGTGCCGACTACGCGCGTGTGGGCGACCTCGATCGGCGGTTGGGCAGGCCGGAGCTGACGGCGTGGGTGCACCTGCGGCTGGGCAACCTGGCCAGGCTCGAAGGCGATCTCGACGAGGCCTCCCGGCGGCTCGGCGCCGCGCTGGCCGGCGTGCAGTTCCGCGGCTTCACGGCCGACGCCACCCGGGCGCACGTACTCACCGCTCTCGGCCGGCTCGCCGAGGCCACCGGCGACGTCTCCGAGGCGGCCCGCAGGCACGAGCAGGCGCTGGCCGCCGTGCTGGAGTCTCCTCTGTCCGCCGACCTCGCCGACGTCGCCGAGGGGCTCGCCGGCCTCGCGCTCGCCGGGCGCCGCCCGGACGAGCGGACACCCGGCGCGGAGCGGGCGGCGCAGTTGCTGGGGGCGGCGGTGGCACTGCGGGGTACGTCCGTCGCCGGCGAGCCCGACGTGGCCAGGATCGCCGCGGCCGCCACGGAGATCCTGGGGCCTGAGGCGTTCGCGGCGGCGTTCTCCAGGGGCGCGTCCATGAGCGGGGACAAGGCGCGGGAGGCGCTGCGCGCGGCCACCCCCTGACGGGTTCGCGCCGCTGTGTCAGCGGGTGGTCGCCGGCTTGTCAGCGGCGGGCGCGAGGCTGCCGGGCATGCAGAACACCAGCGTCCTCATCTCCGGGGCGAGCATCGGCGGCCCCGCGCTCGCCCACTGGCTCGCCCGCTACGGCTTCGCCGTCACCGTCGTCGAGAAGGCCCCCGCGCTGCGCCTCGGCGGCCAGGCCGTCGATTTCAAGGGTGAGGCCCACCTCACCGTGCTGGCCCGCATGGGCATCCTGGACGACGTGCGCAGGCTCCAGACGGGCGGCACCGACCAGCAGATCGTCGACGCGAACGGCGAGACGCTCGCGGTCATACCCGGCACGTTCAGCGGCGGCGACCTCGAGATCAACCGTGGCGACCTGTCCCAGCTCCTGTACGACAGGACCTCCGCGGACTGCGAGTACGTCTTCGGCGACTCGATCACCTCGCTCACCGAGACCCCCAACGGCGTGCACGTCACCTTCGAGCGGGCCGCGCCCCGCACGTTCGACCTGGTGGTGGGCGCGGACGGGATCCATTCCCAGGTGCGCCGCCTGGTGTTCGGCCCCGAGTCCCGCCACGTCAGGCACCTCGGCCACTACTACGCCCTGGCCGGCGTCGACGGTGGCTTCGGCGCGCGGGCGATGATGTACAACGAGCCTGGCAGGATGGTCGCGGTGGGCGGGTCGTCGGCGTTCTTCGTGTTCGCCTCCGATCTTCTGGACTACGACCGCTACGACCTCCAGCAGCAGAAGGACGTCCTGGCCCGCGTCTACGCCGGCATGGGCTGGCGGACGGCCGCCGTCATGGAGCAGGTGCGCACGTCGGACGACGTCTATCTCGACGCGATCGCCCAGGTCAGGATCGACCGTTACCGTGCGGGGCGGGTGGCGCTGCTCGGTGACGCGGCGTACGGCAACACCCTGGGCGGCTTCGGCACCGGCCTGGCCGTGGTGGGCGCTTATGTGCTCGCGGGCGAGCTGGCCGCGGCCGGGGGCGACCACCGCGTGGCCTTCGCCCGCTATGAGGAGCAGTTGCGCGGATATGCCAGGGTGGCCAGAAACGGCAACGCGGGCCCTTTCCTCGCCCCGGCCACCCGCACGCGCATCCGGCTGCGCAACCTGATGTTCAAGTCGGGTTTCCTGCTGGGGATGATGCTGAAGCTGACCGACAAGTTCGCCACGAACATCGACCTCAAGGACTATTCGGGGGCGGGCCGGCGCTGAGCCGCCCCACGCCGCCGTCGACGCGCAGGTGCGGCGTGCCGTCGATCAGCGGGATCGCGGCGTCGTCGGCGTCGATGTGCCAGTCCTGCACCGGCACGAGGCCGGGCCCGATCAGGTCGAACCCGTCGAAGAACCGCAGCACCTCGTCGCGCCCGCGGAACCTGCCCTGCGCGGGCGAGCCGGCCGTCGCCATCGCGAGCTGGGCGATCGCCTCGGGGTCGCTCTCAGCCATGGCGTGGGAGAGCACGAGGTGGCTGCCCGGCACCAGGTGTTTCCTGAAGGCGGCCACGATGCCGGCCGGGTCTTCGTCGTCCATGACGAAGTGCAGCACGCCGACCATCAGCAGGCACACCGGCTGGTCGAAGTCGATCAGCCCGGTGACGTGGGGGTCGCTCAGGATCTCGGCCGGGCGGCGCAGGTCGGCCTGGATGCCCTCGACGCCGGGTGAGTCGGCGAGCAGCACCTGGGCGTGCATCCGCGCCACGGGGTCGTAGTCGACGTAGATCACCCGGCAGGCCGGATGCACCCCGCGGACGACCTCGTGGATGCTGGGCGAGGTGGGGATGCCGGTGCCGAGGTCGATGAACTGGCGTACGCCCTGCCGTGCCAGATGGCGCACCGCCTCCACCTGGAAGCGGCGGTTGGCCCTGGCGACGAGGCGGGAATCGGGCGCGACCGCGAGCAGCTTCTCCGCCACCGCCCGGTCGACGGCGAAGTGGTCCTTGCCTCCGAGCAGATAGTCGTACACCCGCGCAGAACTCGGAACATTAGGGTCCACACCGGGCGGAACACGTTCTAGCTCGGTCACTAGGGGCCTTCCTCCCTGCCTCGGGGGACTTGCTCGTCATCCTACTCGGGCGCCCCCGCCCAGCAGGGGACGTCCTACGGATCCGGACATGAAGGTTTGGGCAGAACACGTTCTCGTCAGCCCGCTTTCCCGGCCACTGGAGCGCCGTGCTTCCCTGGTGGATCCGGAAATACAACCCGATGACCGATGCGCTTATGGCGCAAGCCTGTGCATGCTGGTGGTGACGGATCCGGCGTGAGGCCTGTTCCGCACCTGAGAGGAGTCCCGAGGGTATGGAGAACGTGGCAGGCCGCCCGACCGTGATCTTGGACAATGGCGTGGTCGGCAGGGTCATGCTGGCCCACCGGTCGCGGCGCGACCTGGTGCTCGTGCTCGGCATGGACGGCACCCTCCTCAGTTGCCAGCTCGACGACATCGCCTGCGTCGTCGGAGGCAAGCCACTGTGCCGCGACGGCTGACCGGCCGTCACGGTGTCGCGCTAGCGGAGATATTGCCTGAGCCCGGCGGCCAGCGAGGTGGCGATGCGCTCCCGGAAGGCCGGCCTGCTCATCCTGGCGGCGTCGCGGCTGTTACGCATGTTGCCGCACTCGATGAACACCGCAGGCCGCTTCGACAGGTTGAGCCCGCCCAGGTCGGTGCGCGTCTGCAGGCCGTCACGCCCTGCATAGGTGGCGTACGGCATGCGCGTCCCCACCCGATACGCCTTGCGGATCGCCAGCCCCAGCCGCCTCGACGGCTTGATGATCGCGTCGTTGTGCCCGGCGATCAGCCCCGGCATGATCACGTGGAACCCGTGCCCGCTCTCGGCGGCGCCGTCCCCATGGATGGACACGACCGCGTCCGCCCTCGCCTCGTTGCCGATGGCCGCCCGCTCGGTGATGCAGGGACCGACTCCCTTGTCGTCGGGCCTGGTGAGCACGACCTTCGCCCCCATCTCCTCCAGCAACGGCTTGAGCCGGTTCGCGACGTCCCAGGTGAAGGCGTGCTCCGGGTAACCGGCGCGGGTCTCCGTGCCGATCGTGTTGCAGGGTTTGCGGCCGGTGATGACGTCGACCAGGCGGTCGATCTCCTCGCGGTGAGCGGCGTTGCCGCCGTTGTGGCCGGGGTCGATCACCACGATCTTGCCGGCCAGCGGACCGCCCTGGCCGGTGGGCGATGACGCCGCGGAAGGAGCGACCGGCGCCTTCGCCTGGCGCACGGCGGGCACGGCCCCGGCGCACGCGGCCGACAGCGCGGCCAAGGTGACCAGCGCTGCGGATCCCGTTCGGAAGGCGGCCATGGGACCGACCGTACCCGGCGCTGGACATCAAGCCCAATACCGGGCATGACCTGGGATTTCGTGTCGTCTTCCCACGCGGGCGAACAGCGGTCTACGCTCGTGAGCGGGCGCGGGGCCGCCCAGGACACCGCACGCGACGAGAGGACCCTGGGCCATGGGAAAGACGTTCACGATGAGACCGGCCGTCCGGCACGCGGAGGCCGGCGACGCCGGCCAGGTCGCCGAGCTCATCGCGACCGCGTTCGCCGAGCTCAGGGTCGTCAGATACCTGGTGCCCGAACGCCGCGAGCGGCGCAGGGTCATCGCCGCCTCCTACCGCATCCTCGTCGACCACGCGATCGAGCACGGCGAGGTGCACCTCATCGACGACGGCCCCGCGGCGGCGGTCTGGTTCCCGGCCGTCCCTCCGTCGTCACCGCCGTCCGGGTACGACCGCCGCCTCGGCGAGGCGACCGGCGAGTGGGCCGACCGGTTCCGGGCGCTCGACACGCTGTTCGCCTCGCACCGCCCTGCCGAACCGTGCCACTACCTCGCCTTCCTGGCCGTCCACCCCGACTGCCAGGGGCAGGGGCTCGGCACCGCGCTGCTGCGCTACCAGCATGCCCGGCTGGACGGCCTGCCCGCGTACCTGGAGGCCAGCGACCCGCGCAACCGCGACCTGTACACGAGGAACGGCTACCAGGGGCGCGGCACGTTCGCGCTGCCGGACGGGACGGTGTTCTGGCCGATGTGGCGGCCCGCCGGCGCCCCCTAGCGCGACGAAGGCCCCGCCGGCGTGCGGCGGGGCCCACGTCTCGGACGGCTACAGCCCGGTCAGCTTGAGCTTGACCGTGTACGAGTACGCCGTCTCGTCCGTACCGGAGATGATGTCCGTGTCGATGTGGGTCTGGCCGACGGTGAGCCCGTCGCAGGTGGAGGCCTCCGCGACCGCCGAGCCCAGGCTGTCGCCCTGGCCGAGCGCCGGCCGCGTGACCTCGCGCAGGTTGAAGGCCACGTTCACGCCGTTGTTGATGGCCCCTGTCGGGTTGCCGAAGTCGCTCGGGTTCGCGTCGTCCCCGCTTCGCATGTTGTGAGCGCCGTTGTTGGGGAACAGGTTGCCCTGCACCAGGAAGCGGAGCTCGTCCCGCCCGTCCTGCTCCGCCACGTTGCTGGCGTCGACGTCGTGGAGCTCCACGAAGCACGACGTCGCCATGGCGGTGGCCGGGCTCGCCACCAGCACCGCGGGCGCCGCCATGCCCAGGGCCAGGGCGAACGCCGCGATCAGTTTGTGAGAGCGCATGCTGCCTTCTCCTCGATGTGCTGCCCTTCCGCGACCTTCGCGGAACGCGCCGCCAGAGTGCGGAAAGCAGCGTGAGCGCATCGTGAGCGCCCAGGTCAGTAGTGCAGAGCACACGCCGTCCGTAGCGTCCGGCACAGCCGGGGCGGCCGATCGCTCCTAGCCTGCCGCTATGGGGACCTCGCTGACGCTCCTGCTGCTCGGCAGGCCGGAACTGGCCATCGGAGGGGAACCCGTCGCCATCCGCTCCGCCAAGTCCAGGGCCCTGCTCTGCTACCTCGCCGCCACGCCGGGGCCGTGCCCGCGCACCGAGCTGGCCGGGCTCCTGTGGGGCGAGCGCCCCGACGCCAACGCCAGGGGCAGCCTGCGCCTCGCTCTCACCGAGCTGCGCAGAGAGGTCGGCCGCTGGCTCGACATCTCCCGCGACCACGTACGTTTCCGCGAGAGCGACGGCTGCTTCGTCGACCACAGCCGGCTCGTCAGGGCCCAGGCGGTGGCCGAGGCGCTGCGGCTCTGGCGCGGCGAGTTCCTCGACGGCGTCGCCTTCTGCGACGCGCCCGCCTTCTCCTGCTGGCTGGAGTCGGAGCGGGCACGGGTGCGTTCGCTGCTGCGGGACCTGCTCGTACGCTGCGCCCCCGCCGAGCCGGACGACGTGGTCCGGCTGGCCCGGGTGGTCACCGAGCTGGATCCGTACGACGAGGAGGCGCACCGGCTGCTCATGACGTCGCTGGCCAGGGCGGGCAACCGGGCGGGCGCGCTGGCCTGCTACGAGGAGCTGCGCCGGCGGCTTGCCACCGAGCTGGGCGTCGAACCCGCCCCCGCGACCCAGGCCGTCCGCCGGGAGCTCGCGCCGCCGCCCTCGTACGCCCGCCGCGCGGCGCTGCCCGTGCCCGGCACCGAACTGATCGGCCGGGACGCCGACGTCCGGCGGTTGCGGCGGTTGCTGGCCCGCGAACGCCTCGTCACCCTGCTGGGTCCGGGCGGCGTGGGCAAGACCCGCCTGGCCATCGCCGCCGCCGGCGCGCAAGCGGAGGCGGGGTTCGTGTCGTTCGCGGGCGTGCGGGCGGAGGCGGCCGTCACCATGCTGGCCCGCAGGCTCGCCGTGGACCTGTCACCCCCGCGTCCCGCCCTGGAGCTGCTGCTGTCCGCCCTGGCCGGGCGCTCGGGCCTCCTCGTGCTGGACAACCTCGAACACCTTCCCGCCTTCGACGCGGTCATCGGAGAGATCCTGCGCGTGGCTCCCGGCGTGCGGATCCTGGCGACGAGCCGGCGGCGGCTCGACGTGCCGGGCCAGGCGGCCGTACTCGTGGAGGGACTGCCGGGACCGGCCGCGGAGACGTTGTTCGCGGCCCGGGCGCTGCGGGCGCGGCCGGCGTTCGACCCCGTCCGTGAGGCGGCCCTCGTGGCCGCGATCTGCGCCACCACCGGCGGGCTGCCGCTGGCCATCGAGCTGGCGGCCGGCCTGCTGCGGGCCGTGCCGATCGAGGACCTGGCCCAGCGCCTGGGCCTGGATCCCGGCCTGCTGTCGGCCGCCGGGCCCGCCGCCCGGCCGCGGCACAACTGCATGCGTACGGTCTTCGAGACGTCCTGGCACCTGCTGGACGCGGAAGGGCGGCAGGCTCTGGCGGCGTTGTCGACGTTCCGCAACGGCTGCACGCTGGGCTCGGCGCTGGAGGTCGCGAGGACCACGTCCCAGGTGCTGGTCCAGCTGGTGGACCACAGCATGCTCAGCCTCGCCCCTTCGGGCCGGTACGTCCTGCACCCGCTCATCCAGCAGTTCGCCGCCTCCCACCTGGAGGAGGACCCGGAGACGTGCACGGCCGTACGCCGGCGGCACGCCGCCCACTTCGCGCGCCTCCTCGACGAGCACGCCACCGCGCTCCAGGACGCCTCGGACACCGAGGTCACCCGGGTGCTCGGCCCCGAGCTGGACAACATCCGGCTGGCCTGGGCCGCGTCGGACCAGCCGCGCTTCCTGGACCACTACTGGACGCTCTGCCTGCGATTACGCCTCTACGAGGAGTCGGGCGCCGTCGTCCTGCGCCATCTCGCCCGTACGCGGGAGACCCCTCCCCTGCGTGCCCGCCGGCTGTGGATGGCGGCGGTGAGCGAGCACCAGCTCGCCAGGGAGGCCGAGGCCACCCGCCTGGCCAGGGAGGCGCTGGACACCGTGGGCGAGCCGCTGCCCTCCTCCCCCGCCGGTCTCGCCGCCGCCGCGCTGACCGCCGCCGCCCGGCAGGCCGTGCACCGCCTGCTGCCGCGGGTGCGCGCGGACGCCGCCGGGCCCGAGGCCGCGCAGGCGCTGACGTTGCTCGCCAGGCTCGCCTACTTCCAGCAGGACCTGCCCACCATGCTGGCCGCCTCGTTGCGCCAGCTCAACGCCGCCGAGCGCGGCACCGATCCGGCGCTGAGAGCCGAGGCCTACGCGAACTTCACCACGATCGTCCGCATCGCGGGCCGCCACCGCCTGGCCACCCGCTACGGGGCGCTCGCCGACCGCGCGCTCGCCGGGATCGAGCGCCCGACGGACGCCGCCTGCCGCGCCCGGCTGGCCAGAGGGCTCGACCAGCTCCACGCGGGCGCGTTCGAGCAGGCCACCGGCTCGTTCGCCGAGGGCCGGGCCAGGACTCTCGACCCGAGGATGGCGGAGCACTGCGCGGGCATGCTCGCGGAGACCGCTCTGTGGCGGGGGGACTTCGCGCAGGCTGCGGAGCTGTTCGCCGCGACGGAGGACCTGGCCGTCAAGCGCGTGGGCGGGGACGACATCGGCCGCCACTGGTGCCTGACCGGCCAGGCGGAGGCGCTGCTGCGGATGGACGGGGTGGCGGTGGAGCGGATCGGCGAGGTGCTGCAGGGGGCTCGGGCGTCGGCCGAACGGCGGCGTACGCATGAGAAGGAGCTGGGGTTGCGTGACGGGCCGGTCAGGCAGGCGGTCCAGGAGATGCGCCTGCTCACCCTCTCCGCCCGCCTCGCCCTCCGCGCCTCTGTCGAGGACCCGCGGGGTGTGGCACGGGCCGCGCTGGCCGAGGCGTTGCGGCTGGCGGATGGGTTGCCGGCCGCGCAACCCGGCATGTTCGAGTGTTGGGCGGGTCTGGCCGAGGTGTTGTGGGAGCTCGCGCCGTGGCCGGACCGTACGGCCGTCCGCCGCCTGCACACCCACCTGACCGGCTACCTGTCCCGCACCCCGGGGGCGGCGGCCAGGATCGGATGGGCGCGGGCCCTCGTACTGGCCGCGGCCGGTGAGGAACGTGCGGCGGGAAGAGCTGCGCTCGAAGCCGTGTCGGCCGCCGAGCGCCTGGCCGTCGCCTACGACCATCACCGTGCGATGGAGCTGGCCCGGCGCCTCACCCCTGCACGGAACTGACGGGACACGATCGGCTTACCAAGCTCGGGTACCGGTCAATGTCCGGCATTTGTCCGCCTTGCGCCCTACTGACGATTATCGCCCCCTGGATAAGGTGAACGATCTGAACCGGACGTCCCAGGAGTCGCTGATGCACCGGTACGGCCCTCAGGATCGGGAGGGGGCGTTCCCGCCAGGAGCCACTCAGCCGGCGTACGGCCGGCGGCACAGGGCAGGCGTTGGCGCGAACGCGCCGCCTGTCCTCTCGTCACGCAGCCAGGCGCTGGCGGTCGTCGCTGTCGTGATCAGCTCGATCGCGCTCGTGACCGCATTGACGGCAACCTGGGTCGAGGTGATGTGGTGGATGGCGACAGTGCCTGTCTCCGTGATCGCCGGCATCCTTTCCACCATTGCTCTGGTGGTGAGAAGCCAGGGCGGCAGGCGGCTGGCCGTCACCGCGCTTGTCTGCGCCATAGCCGCCGTGCCCGTCGCGGTCGTCATGGGCGGGCTCAGCAACCGTCATGCGGTGAATTCACAGCTCGAGAAATTGCAGATCCAGTCCGAGCTGGAATGCGCGAAAGATCGAGAAATGGCGATCAAAACAGGATTCTCCTGTCCTGAGTGAACGCTGGACGCGAGTGATCCACATTTCTCGCCCGGCGCTTGTGTTCTGACACCACTGCCCGAGCCTCCCGATCCATGCAGCCGTCCCCGAGGCTCGGCGTGAAAGTTTCAGGGTCTTGCGGGGGTCACGGTGGCAGGCAGGGCCAGGGCGTTGACGGGGCGGCCTCCAGGACCGCACTATCGGGGTCGCGCGCCGATTGGGAGCGCTCCCACCGATGACGAAGGACCTCCATGACCCGATGCCGGGCCGCCTTACTGGCCCTCCTCACCATGGTCGCCCTCTCCCCAGCCGCATCCCCGGCCGTGGCGGCGCACGCCGACGAGGGACCCGAGCAGATCGTGAACGGCACCTTCGACGCCGGCACCGCCCCCTGGTGGGGCACCCCGAACCTCACCCTCGCCGTGGACGAGGGCCGGCTCTGCGCCGACGTCCCCGGCGGCACCGCGAACCCGTGGGACGTCATCATCGGCCAGGACGGCATCCCGCTGGTGGCGGGCGAGACGTACGCGTACCGGTTCGCCGCCTCCGCGACCCCCGCCAAGGTCGGCCGCGCCCTGATCCAGCTCCCGGTGGACCCGTGGACGCAGTACCTGTCGGCCGCCCCCGAGCTGAGCGTCTCGGGCAACGACTACTCCTACACGTTCACCGCACCCGCGTCGCTGCCGGACGCCCAGGTCGTCTTCCAACTGGGCGGCAGCGCCGAGCCATGGAGGTTCTGCATGGACGACGTCTCGCTGAAGGGCGGGGCCGAGCCGGAGGAGTACGAGCCGGACACCGGACCGCGCGTGCGCGTGAACATGGTCGGCTACCTCCCGGCGGGCCCCAAGAAGGCCACCGTGGTCACCGCCGCGACCACGGCACTGGAGTGGGAGCTCAAGGACGCCGGCAAGAAGACCGTCGCCAAGGGCAAAACCACACCGAAGGGCGTGGACGCCAGCTCCGGCGAGAACGTGCACACCCTGGACTTCAGCGCCCACCGCAAGCCGGGCAAGGGCTACACGGTGACGGCGGACGGCGAGACGAGCAGGCCGTTCGACATCGCCGCCGACCTCTATGACGAGCTGCCGGTCGACGCGCTGAAGTTCTACTACACGCAGCGCAGCGGCATCGAGATCCTCGACACGCTCAGGCCCGGCTACGGCAGACCGGCCGGCCACGCGGGCGTCGCGCCCAACCAGGGGGACGTGGAGGTGCCGTGCCAGCCGGGCGTCTGCGACTACACGCTGAACGTCAAGGGCGGCTGGTACGACGCCGGCGACCACGGCAAGTACGTCGTCAACGGCGGCATCTCGGTGCACCAGCTCATGTCCGCCTACGAACGGAACAAGGCGGCGTTCACGGACCGGCAGCTCGCCATCCCGGAGAGCGGCAACGGTGTTCCCGACGTGCTGGACGAGGCCCGCTGGGAGCAGGAGTTCCTGCTGAGCATGCAGGTGCCGGACGGCGAGCCGTACGCGGGGATGGCCCACCACAAGATCCACGACCAGAACTGGACCGGGCTGCCGCTGCTGCCGCACCTGGACCCTCAGCTGCGTGAGCTGCACCCGCCGTCGACCGCCGCGACCCTCAACCTGGCCGCGACGGCGGCGCAGGCGGCGCGGTTGTTCGCACCGTACGACGCCGCGTTCGCCGCGCGGAACCTGGAGGCGGCCCGCAAGGCGTGGGCGGCGGCCAAGGAGAACCCGGAGCGGTACGCCGACCCGGCGGACGGCGTCGGCGGCGGCGCCTACAACGACGCCGACGTGAGCGACGAGTTCTACTGGGCGGCGGCGGAGTTGTTCATCACGACGGGCGAGAAGGAGTTCGAGACGTTCGTCCTGGAATCCCCGCACCACACCGGCGACGTCTGGCGTGATCGCGGGTTCGACTGGGGCAACACCGCGCAGCTCGGCCGGCTGGAGCTGGCGACCGTGCCGAACACGATCCCCGACCGTGGCCGGGTGCGCAGGTCGGTGATCGAGGGGGCGGACAAGTATCTCGCCGTGCAGAAGGCGCACCCGTACGGGCTGCCGTACAACCCGCCGGACTTCGACTGGGGCTCCAACAACCTGGTGCTGAACAACCTGGTGGTCGTGGCCACGGCGTACGACCTGACGGGGCGGGAGAAGTATCTGGCGGCCGTACGCGAGGGCATGGACTACCTCCTTGGCCGCAACGCGCTCAACCAGTCGTACGTCACCGGCTACGGCGAGGTGGCCTCGAAGAACCAGCACAGCCGCTGGTACGCCCGCCAGCTCGACCCCGCCCTGCCCAAC
>NZ_SMLD01000224.1:0-13256 GCF_004352805.1 Nonomuraea mesophila | reverse complement strand
GTGGGGCGCTGGGGCCGGGACGGAGGCCAGGCGGGCAAGGGCCAGGGCATCCAGTACGGTCACCGCGCCCGCGGAGATCTCGATCAGGCCACGGCGCTCCAACCCGCGCAGTGCCCGGTTGACGCTCACCCGGGTCGCGCCGATCTCCGCACCGAGACCCGCCTGGCCCCCGTGGAGCGGCACCGGGCCGCCGGCGCACCGGCGTACCAGCCAGGCCGCCACGCGCGTCGGCACGTCGCGCACCGCCGCGTCGGTGAGCCGTTCGTCGAGATCCCGCACCGTCTCGGCCAGCGTCCGCAGCAGCCGCGCCGCGACCTCCGGTTCGCCGGCGATCAGGTCGAGCACGGCGGCGCGCGGAACGTACGCGACCTCCACCGCCGACAGGGCCGTGCGCGTCGCCCGGTGCGTGCCGTCCACGAGCAGGGCGGTCTTGTCGAACGCGACCGGCGCCGCCTCCACGGCGAGGATCACCTCGCGGCCCTCCGCGCTCACCCGCCCCGCCTTGACCCGCCCGTCGAGCAGCACGATCAGGTGGTCGGCGGGGTCGCCCTCGGTGCACAGCACCTGCCCCGCCGGATAACGCCTGGGCCGCGCCGGCAGCCCGCGCAACCGCTCCTCTCCCAGCCGGGCGAACATCGGCAGGTCGGTCAGCGCGTACGTCATGTATCCCGATATACACCCTCGCCGTGCCCCGTGATGCTGAGCGGGCGGAGGGCTCGGGCCTAGCGTGCGGGGCATGGCGAGATACGTAGTTCACCTGGCTTTCGACGGCGACCCGCGACGGCTCGCGGCCCGGCCCGCGCACCGGGACCACCTGCGCGGGCTCAAGGAGGAAGGGCGGCTGGTGGCCGCCGGACCATGGGCGGACGACACCGGGGCGGTGCACGTCTACGAGGTGTCCGGAGAGGAGGAACTGCGGGAGATCCTCCGGCGGGACCCGTACACGGCGGCCGGCGGCTCCGAGGTCGTCCTGCTCAAGGAGTGGACGCCGATCATGTGACCGTCCCGGTGGCCGCCCGGTCTAGGCCCGCTTCCAGAACGGCCCCCGACGCGGCTCGTTCTCACCCGAGGCGCCCGGCGAGGCGCCCGGGGCGGCGGGGTCGCGGGTGAGCGCGGTGAGGACGGCGACCGCGCGGTCGTGCAGGGCCTGCGCGTCCGCGCCGGGCCGCTCGGCCGCCTCCAGCTCGCGGGCCAGCGCCGCCAGTTCCTCGTTGCCTCCCAGGTACGCGGCCAGCGCGGCGAGCCGTGAGCCCAGATCGGCCAGGTAGAGCAGGTCGGGCCCCGGCAGCGCCGTCAGCCTGCCGAGTTCGGCCACCAGCTGCGGGCGTACCGGGCCCAGCGGGTCGGCGCGCCGCGGACCGGACCCCGGCGCGCGGGACCCGCCGCGAGCGGAGCCCGGACGCGGAGGGGCTCCCGGCATCGAGGGCAGCCCGGCCGGACCGGCGTCGCCGCCCGAGAACAGCCCCTGCTCACTGCCGGGGGCGAAGGTCTGAGGACGCCGCATGCGTACGGCGGCCGCGGGCGCGGCGGCCATCATCGTGTGCCCGAACCCGGCCATCGGCGCGGCGCCATGCGGCAGCTCCCATCCGCTCGGCGGCTCGACCGGCTGGATGACGCGGTGTTCGGGGCCGCCCTCGGCGACCTGCCTGGTGTCGACGGCGACGTAGGCGGTGAAGCGGCAGAGCACGCCGGTGTCGAGGGACGTGCGCACGATCGTGGACTCCAGGTCGTGCTCGCCCATGGCGTACCGGTCCTCGAGCTCCCGCAGGTGCGTACGGGCCCAGACGGCGCGGATGGCCGGATTGTCCACCTCCACGCCCTGGACCTGCTCTTCCCACGGACCGTCGGCCGCCATGCCGCGCACGGTCAGGGAGGAGCCCTCGCGGTAACGCCCGAACACCCGCAGCGGTACGCCGGGGAAGATCGAGCCGAGACGCGTGACCGTGCCGGGCTCCACGTCGAGGCCCTTGATCGACAGGTCGGTGACCAGGGGAGCGCCGATCCTGCGGTGGATCTGCTCCATGGCGGCGTCGAGCCGGTCCTCCGACTCGACCAGCTCGCACCTGCCCGCGCCCAGCCCCGCCAGCCGGCCGAGGAACCCGGCGTTGACGGCCCTGTCGATGCCGACGGTGTGCACGCGCATGGCCGACAGCGCGCCGCCGGCCCGCTCCAGGATCTGGTCCTCGTTGCCCACCTGGCCGTCGGTGACCAGCACCACGACGCGTTCGCGTCCGGACGTGCCGTCGAGGAGGGCGACGGCCTGCTGCAGCGGCTCCAGCATCTCGGTGCCGCCGCGGGCGTCGACCCGGGCCAGATGTTCGACGGCGCGGTAGCGGTTGCGGTCATCGGCCTCCACCAGGCCCTCGAACGCCTGCTCCACCACGGAGTCGAAGGTCAGCACCGCGAACCTGTCCTGAGAGGTCAGCGTGTCGACGATGCGCGCGGCGGCCCGGCGCGCGCAGACCATCTTCCAGCCGCCCATGCTGCCTGAGCGGTCGAGCAGCAGCACCACGTCGCGGGGCGCGCGCGTGGACTGCAGCGGCGGCGGTACGACGGTCAGCGCGAAGGTCCTCCCGCCGTCGGTCCCTCCGTCGGTTCCGCCGTCGAGCTGCAACGACGTGGAGGCGTCGAACGACATGCGCAGGATGAAGTCGCGGTCGAGCCGCTCGCCGGGGCGCAGGCGTACCGTCTGTCCCTCCTCCTCCACCACGTGCAGGCTGGAGGCGAGATCGCGCAGTCGCAGGCCCGCGGCGTCGACGCGGGCGCTGAGCGAGAGCCGCACCGGGTCGGGGAAGCCGGGCAGCAGCACGGGAGGCGTGATCCGCGAGGCGTCCGGGACCGCGTCGGTGTCGGGTGCGGCGCCGTCGCCGGCCGGCCGCCCGTCGATGGGGGTGCCCGGGATGTAGCGCGGCGCCACGACCAGCGGGAACCTGAAGGTGGCCGCACCGTCCTCGTACGGCAGGGGCTGGCTCATGGTCAGCCTGACGGAGACGCGCTCGCCGGGCAGGATGTTGCCCACCCGGATCGTGAAGACGTCCGGCCGGTCCTCCTCGGCGATCGCCGCTCGCCTGCCCTCGCGCAGCGCCTGGTCATAGTCGGCTCTGGCCTGGCCGCGCTCCTTCAGCACGCCCTCGACCACCCGGTCGTCGGCCTCCATCCGGAACCCCGTCACGGCCGCCCGGTCGGGCAGCGGGAAGACGTACGTCGCCTCCAAGGTGACGTCGAACGGGTTTCTGAACCCCTGGGTGACCTCGACCCCGGCGATGAGCCCCGAGATGTCGGCGGCCACGTCCACGCTCTCGAGCGGCAGGTTGCCGCGTTCCGTCCGCAGGGCGCCGAACCCGGCGTCCGGCACCGGCAGGCACCGCGCGGGCTCCAGCGAAGTGATCCTCATATCAGTTGCCTCTCTTCGAGCACCGCGAGCAGCGGCCCGGCCGCCGCCAGCACCGCCTGAACGTCCTCTTCCGACGGCGCCCGGCCGGTGTCCAGCACCAGCCGCACCCCCTCCGCCAGCACGACTCCTGTCACCACTCCCGCCACCTCGGCACCCGCCCGCCGCCCGGCCGCCGCGGCTGCGCGCCGCGTGCCGTCGTCCCTCGGCGTCGCGGTCGTTCCGGCCGGGAGCCGGCCCGCCTCGCCTGCGCCGGGCGCTGGGGTGGCGGGGCCGTCGGCGTGGTTCCGGTGCCCCGCGCTCCGTGGGACCCCACTACCCGGGTGCTCGGCCCAGAACCGCGTGCGTGCCCGGTCGTCCGGCGCCTCGTCGCCGTCCCGCGGCCCTTGCCCGCGCCCGCCGTCGGCACGCGCTCCCGGGGCGGGAGGCGCATTCGGCGGCGGGGCGCCGGCGGCCGGTCGGGCAGGCGCGTCAGGAGGCGCGTCAGGAGGCGCGTCAGGAGGCGTGGTGAGGCCGGCGGCCGTCTCCAGCATGCGGTCCGTCGCCCCCGCGAGGGCGGCCTGGATCTCGGCGATCGACAGGCCCGCCGCCTGCAGCCGCTTGACGGCCACGAGTTGCAGCAGGTGGCGCTGTCCGTACCGGGCGATTCTGCCGCGCCTGGTGAGGGGCGGGTCCACGAGGCCGATGGTCGTGTACCACCTGATCAGCCGTTCCCCGGGCACGTCGCGGACCCGGCCGTTGGCGGTGGGCGCGGCGCTGTCGCGCAGCGCTCGCGCGGCACGCTCGGCCAGCTCGCCGATGGTCCAGGTGTCGCTCATACCCTCACAATGACACTGTCACTATTACACTGTCAATGATGGCGTACGGAAGAACGCAGGACCAGGGGTCGTTAATAAAAGGGACAGTCCGACCGAATAGGGAGGAATGACGACATGGCCACGATCACCGGTCCACTCTCGGGTGATGCCAGAAACACGGTCGCCGAAGCCTTGCAGGGCGCCCTGGTCGATCTGATCGACCTCTCGCTGGTCGCCAAACAGGCCCACTGGAACCTCGTCGGCGCGCACTTCCGCCCGATCCACCGGCAGCTCGACAAGGTCACCGAACTGGCCAGGAAGCACATGGACATCCTCGCCGAGCGCAGCGTCGCCCTCGGGATCAACCCGGACGGCCGCTCGGCCACGGTCGCCAGGAACACCAAGCTCCCGCAGCCTGACGGCGGCTGGCTGGAGGACGGCAAGGTCGTGGCGACCGTCACGGAGACGCTCGACGGCATCAGCAAGCGGATGTACGAGCGCATCCGGCTCACCGACGAGCCCGACCCCGTCACCCAGGACCTGCTCATCGCTGTGGCGCGGGAGGTCGACAAGCAGCACTGGATGTTCCAGGCCCAGCGCTGACACACCCCGAGGAGTCCGGGATCCCGCAGGCGGAGCGCCCGGGCTCTTCGTCTGTCGTGAACCCTGCGGCCGGCTCGTGGAGCGGCGGGGTTTGCGCAGAGTTTGAAGTGACGAGTCCCTGCCATTCATGTCCGTGCGGTCGACTAGCGTGGCACCTAGAGGGAGGCCCCACGATGTCCCACAAGACTCTCCTCCGCACGGGCCCGCTCTTGCAGGGTGGCGTGAGCCCGTACGGCCCGCTCCGGCTGCCGGGCGAGCACGGCCTCGTTCTGCCCTCGGGGTTCCACGGCAGGCAGGTGGCCCGTTCCGGCCACAAGGTGGCCGAACTGACCTGGCACTCGGCGCCCGACGGAGGCGCCTGCTTCCCCGACGGCGGCGGCTGGATCTACGTGTCCAACTCCGAGCTGCCGCTGCTCGGAGGCGCGTCGGCGCTGCGCTTCCGCGCCGACGGCAGCGTCGCCGACGCCTACCGCATCCTGTCGGGCACCGACCTCAACTGCGCTGGCGGCGCCACCCCCTGGCACACCTGGTTGTCGTGCGAGCTGGGCCACCGCGGGCGCGTCTTCGAGTGCGACCCCTACGGCGCGCGCGCCGCCCGCCCCCGCCTGGCCATGGGCCGTTTCAAACACGAGGCCGCCGCCTGCGACCCGGAGCGGCGCGTGGTCTACATGACCGAGGACGAGCCCGACGGCTGCTTCTACCGGTTCAGGCCAGGTGACTGGGGCGACCTGACGGAGGGCACGCTGGAGGTGCTGTGCGCCTCGGGCCGCTGGCGTGCCGTTCCCTCGCCGGCGGCGCTCCGCCAGGAGGCCCGCCACCAGGTCGAGGACGCCCGCCACTTCGACGGCGGCGACGGCTGCCACTACGCGGGCGGGGTGTGCTACTTCACCACCAAGGGCGACGCGGGCCTGTGGGCCTACGACGCGCAGACCTCGACGCTCGACCGGCTGTGCTCAGGCGTGCGCGCCATCACGGCGGCGCCCTCGGGCGACCTCTACGTGGCCAGGGAAACCACGCAGATCGACGTCATCGCCCCCGACCGGGAGGTCACGCCGTTCCTGCGGCTGGAGGGGCACGACGGCGCCGAGCTGACCGGGCTGGCGTTCTCACCCGACGGCGACCGGCTCTACTTCTCGGCGCGGCGGGGCCGCACCGAAGGCCACACGTTCGAGGTGGCGGGCCCCTTCCGCGCCTGACCCTTCCGCGCCTGACCCTTCCGCGCGCCGGCGCGGCGGCCCCGCCGGTCAGCTCAGATAGCGCACGAGCATGAACTTCAGCTCGTCCACCAGTTCGGCGCCGCGCTCGGGAGACGCCGATGTGATCATCGGCATTACTGCCTTCACCGTGGCCAGCGCCATGGTGCCCGTGAGCAGAGCACGTTCTTCGGACAGGCCGGGGGAGCGGCGGCGGAGCATGGCGGCGACGTGCCCGGCGATGTCGTCGTGCAACCGGCCGGCCGCCTCGGCCAGGCGATCACCGGTCGCCGTCCCGTACAACAACGACCAGTAGGCCGGCGAACGGCTCTTGAACCGTACGCTCTCGTCCACCAGCTCCCCGACCAGCACGTCCAGGGAGACGTCGGGCGTGACGGCGGCCAGCCGGGCGGCCCAGAACTCCTGCCGGTCGTCGGTGTAGCGGGTCACCAGCCCGTCCAGGATCTCCTCCTTGTTGCGGAAGAACTGGTACAGCGACCCGGGCGACATCCCCGCCCGCGCCGCGACCTCGTTCGTGGTCATCTCGGGATAGCCCACCTCGGCGATGACCTGTTCAGCGGCGTCAAGGATCTCCGCCATGCGCTTCAGGCCGCGCGCCTGACGGCGGACCGTGCGTTCGGTCATGCGTCTCCTCGTTGACAATGCGAGCTTTCACTTGTATTTCTGGTCCTGCAACCAAATACGAGTAGTTTACCGAGTTTCTGGGAGTCGTCATGAGAACCGAGTCCGTGTCCCGCCCTCCGGGGGCGCCCGCCGAGGTGCCGGCATGGCGGTGAACACCCGGCCCCGGTCGGCTCGTACGAGCGTCGCCGACCCCGCGCTGCGCAGGCTCGGATTCCTCCTCGTCCGGCGTCGCCGGCTCGTGCTCGCGCTCGCCCTGGTCGGGTTCGTCGTCGCCGCGGTGCTCGCCGCCGGCGTGGTGCCGAGGCTGTCGCTGTCGAGGTTCGAGGCGCCGGGGTCGGAGTCCGACCGTGCCCAGGCCGAGCTGGTCGAACGGTTCGGTACGGGCAGCCCCGACATGATCTTCTTGGTGACCGCCAAAAGCGGCACCGTGGACGACCCCGCCGTCGCCGCGGCGGGCAGGGAGCTGACGGCCCGGATCGGGCGCGAGGAGGGTGTCGCGGAGGCGGCCTCCTACTGGACCCGGGACCGGCCCGCCACCCTGCGCAGCGGCGACGGCAGGCACGCGCTGGTCCTGGTGCGCATCCCGGGTGACGCCGACCACGTACGGGCCGGGGTCCTGCCCGGGCTCGTGCCGAAAGTCACCGTCGGCGACGATCTGCTCCAGGTGCGGGCCGGAGGAGGGGAGGAGGTGTTCAGGGAGGCGGTGCCGCTGGCCAGACAGGACTTCGTCCGCGCCGAACTGGTGATCTTCCCGCTGGCGTTCGTGTTGCTCTGGTTCTACCAGCGGCGGGTGGTGGCGGCTGTGGTGCCGATCCTCGCCGGGGTGTTCGCCATGGTGGTGGGGCTGGCCCTCCTCGGCGGCGCCCTGCTGTTCGCCGAGATCTCGACGTTCGCCCTCAACCTGACCCTGGCCATGGGGCTCGGCCTCGGCATCGACTACTGCCTGTTCGTGATCCAGCGCTTCCGTGAGGAGACACGGCGCGGCGCCGAGCGGGCGAGCGCGGTCGCCGGCGCCGTCGAGCACGCCGGCAGGACGGTGCTGTTCAGCGGCGTCACCGTGGCCACGTCCCTGGTGGTGCTGCTCGCGCTGCCGTTCGACTTCCTGCGTTCCTTCGCGTACGCGGGTGTCGCCGTCGTGATCGGCGGGTTGGTCGCGGCGGTGCTGGTGCTGCCCGCCGTGCTCGCCACGGCCGGCGGCGCGATGGTCCGCAAGCGGGAAGAGGCGGAGCGCGTGGCGGGGTTCTGGCACGCGCTGGCCCTGCGGGTGATGCGCCGGCCGCTGCTGTCCGGCGGGGCCGCCATGGTGATGCTGCTGGTGCTGGCATCGCCGTTCCTCGGGCTGCGCTTCGGCGTGGCCGACGACCGCATCCTGCCTCCCGAGGCGTCCTCGCGGCAGACCCAGGACGTCATCCGCCGGTCCTTCCCGGCGGAGGAGACGGACGCCATCCAGGTGATCTCGAAAAGTACGGCGGTGGGCGATATTTCGAGGTATGCCGCGAGCTTGTCCCGGCTTCCCGGCGTCGCCCAGGTCGACTCGGCGGCGGGTTCCTTCGCCGCGGGCGGCAGGGTGGGCGACGGCGACCCCGCCAGGTTCGCGGGCAGAGGGGCGTGGGTGTCCGTGGTCCCGTCGGCGGAGGCGCTGGCCGACGACCCCGTCCGCGTCGTCGAGGCCGTCCGCTCCGTCGAGCCGCCGTTCGAGGCGCTGGTCGGCGGCTATCCGGCCGAGCTGGCCGACTACCGGTCCTCCGTGGTGGACCGCCTGCCGCTCGTCCTCGCCCTCATGCTGGGCATGACCTTCCTCGTGTTGTTCCTCATGACGAGGAGCGTGGTCATCCCCATCAAGGCGACCCTGATGAACGTGCTCAGCCTCGGCGTCATGTTCGGGGCCCTGGTCTGGATCTTCCAGGACGGCAACCTGTCGAGCCTGCTCGGCTTCACTCCCACGGGCACGCTCGACGCCAGTATCCCCATCCTCATGCTCTGCGTCGCCTACGGCCTGTCCATGGACTACGAGGTGTTCCTGCTGTCGCGCATCAAGGAGGAGTACGACAGGACGGGCGACACCGAGCGCGCCGTGGCGACGGGCCTGCAGCGCAGCGCCCCGCTGATCACGGCGGCCGGCGGGATCCTGGCGCTGACGTTCGCCGCCTACGCCACCGCGCAGGTGTCGTTCGTGCAGATGCTGGGCGTCGGCATGGCGATCGCCGTGCTGGTGGACGCGACGGTGATCAGGGCGGTCCTGGTGCCGAGCCTGATGCGCCTGGCGGGGCCGCTCAACTGGTGGCCCGCAGGTCGAGCGTCCACATCTGGTCGGTGACCTCGACGCCGTTCTCTCTGCCCTTCTCCTGCGACTCCAGCTCGAACCCGGCTGCCTGGTAGATGCGCCGCGCGCTCGCCAGGCAGTCGCGCGTCCACAACGTGATGCGCTCGCAGCCCTCGGCCCGCGCGTGCCGCAGGCACTCCTCCGCGAGCCGCCGCCCGATGCCCATGCCGCGCGCGGACGGCTCGACCAGCAACATCCGCAGCTTGGCCGTGGTGGCGTCCTGCCTGACGAAGAACACGCATCCCGCCCGTTCCCCGTCCACCTCGGCGATCCAGCCGGTGTCGCGCGAGAAGTCGAGCTCGCCGACGATCCTGGCGACGAGCTGCTCGAAGCCGGAACCCCAGCCGTACTCGGCGTCGTAGAGGGCGCCGTGGCGGGAGACGACCCAGCCCAGGTCGCCGGTGCGCAGGGGCCTGATCACGTACGGCTGCCGCTCGGCGGGCGGGCCGAGCAGACGCCGGATCGTCGCCATGGCGGCCACGAGCCGGTCCTGGCCGGACTCGGGCAGCCCGGACAGCAGCCGCTCGACCTCCCCGGCCGAACGCCTGTCGAGCCCGGCGAAGACCTCCGCGCCGGCGGGCGTGAGGCGTACGAGCTGTTTGCGGGCGTCGGAGGCGGAGCGTTCGCGCGTGATCAGCCCGTCGCCCTCGAAACGCGTGAGCATCCTGCTGAGGTAGCCGGCGTCCAGGCCGAGCAGCCCGCGCAGCTCGCCGGTCTCCATCCGCTCGGCGTGCGCCAGCTCGAACAGCACCCGGACCTCGGTCAGTGAGTACGGCGAGTCGAGCATCCCTGCCTGGAGTGCGCCGATCACCTTCGTATAGAACCTGTTGAAGGCTCTTACCTCAGAAACCCTTGCTTCTGGCAACGAATTCATTGCCATAGTCAACCACAGGAGGAATCCCGCTGTGAAGCACCTGTACATCGGCGGATACGGCCCCGGCATCGTGACGGTCGGCGGCGACCTGACCCGGGTGGCGGCCCCGTCGTTCCTGGCCGCCCATCCCACCCTGCCGGTGTTGTACGCGGTGGGAGAGCTCGAACGCGGCTGGCTCACCGCGTACACGATGGGGGAGGAGGGCCTCAGGCCGCTGGACGAACGGCCGAGCGAGGGTGACAGCCCCTGCCACGTCGCCGTGGACCCCACGGGCACGCTCCTGGCGGCGGCCAACTACGGCGACGGGACGGCCGTGCTCTACCACCTCGACTCCAGAGGCGCGTTCGAGGGCGAGCCGATCGTGCTTCGGCACGAGGGCTCGGGCCCCGACCCCGATCGCCAGGCGGGCCCGCACGCCCATGAGACCGTCTTCCACGACGGCCTCCTGCACGTCTCCGATCTCGGCACCGACGAGATCCGCCGTTACCGCCTCGACGGCACGCCGCTGGAGCCGATCACGATGGAGCCGGGCACCGGCCCGCGCCACTTCGCCTTCGCCGGCTCGCGCCTGTACGTCGCGGGCGAACTCGCCGGCACGGTCACCCTCCTGGAGGGCGAGCGGCGCACGGTCGTGCCCGCCTCCGGGCGGCAGGGCGAGAACGCCCCCTCGCACCTGGAGCTCTCGGGCGGCTACGTCTACGTCGCCAACCGCGGCCCCGACACGGTCACCGTGCTGCGCGACGACCTGTCGGTGGTGGCCGAGGTGGCGTCGGGCGGCGACTGGCCGCGGCACTTCGCCATCGACGGCGACCGCATGTACGTCGCCAACCAGCGCTCCGGCGCCGTGAACGTCTTCACGCTGAAGGACGGCGTCCCCGAGCCGGCCGGGCAGGCGTACGAGGTGGAGAGCCCGGCCTGCGTGCTGGTCACGGGCCGGTGAACCAGGGCGTCCGGCCGCCGCCGCGCCCGTTGTGCGGGCGCGGCCCTGAGCAGCGCACCCGCGCGGGCGCGCCAGGCGCTCCGGTGCGCACGACGGTCACCAGAACTGCGGCAGAATGGCATCCATGTTCAGATTGGGCGGGTGGACCTCGCGTTTGGTCTAGACCACTGCCGCGTGTACGGGCAGAATGCCGTCTGAACAGGTCCGAACATTGCGATTCTGACCATGCGATTCTGGACGTGAACCCCATCGGGAGGAACCCGCCATGCGTATTGGAGTGCTCACCGGGGGCGGCGACTGCCCCGGCCTGAACGCCGTGATCCGGGCAGTGGTCCGCAAGGGGGTGAGCGTGTACGGCCACGAGTTCGTCGGCTTCCGCGACGGCTGGCGAGGCCCGCTCGAAGGCGACACCATGCCGCTGGACATCCAGGCCGTCCGTGGCATCCTGCCGCGCGGAGGGACCATCCTGGGCTCCTCGCGGACCAATCCCATCAAGATCGAGGGCGGCGTCGACCGGATCAAGGACAACCTCGCCTCGACCGGCGTCGACGCGCTGATCGCCATCGGCGGCGAGGACACCCTGGGCGTCGCCAAGCAGCTCTACGACCGTGACGTCAAGGTCGTGGGCGTGCCCAAGACGATCGACAACGACCTGTCGGGCACCGACTACACCTTCGGCTTCGACACCGCCGTCAACATCGCGACGGAGGCCATCGACCGCCTGCACACCACCGCGGAGTCGCACCACAGGGCGCTCATCTGCGAGGTCATGGGCCGGCACGCCGGCTGGATCGCCCTGCACGCGGGCATGGCCGGCGGCGCGAACGTCATCCTCATCCCGGAGAAGCCGTTCGACATCGACCGGGTCTGCGAATACGTCGAGTCGCGCTTTCGCACCCGCTACTCGCCCATCATCGTCGTCGCCGAGGGCGCACACCCCATCGAGGGCCAGATGGAGCTGCAGGCGGGCGAGCTCGACGCGTTCGGCCACGTCCGGCTGGGCGGCATCGGCGAGGTGCTGGCCAAGGAGATCGAGAAGCGCACCGGCAAGGAGGCCCGCACGACGGTGCTCGGCCACATCCAGCGCGGCGGCACCCCGACGGCCTACGACCGGGTGCTGGCCACCAGGTTCGGGCTGCAGGCGATCGACGCGGCCCACGAGGGCGACTACGGCAAGATGGTGGCGCTGCGCGGCACCGACATCGTCCGCGTCGGGCTCGACGAGGCCACGGCCGAGCTGAAGACCGTGCCCGTATCGCGTTACGCCGAGGCCGAGGTGTTCTTCGGCTGACTGTAAGCGGGCTGCAAGCGGGCGGCCGTAGCTTCTTCATCAGCGGGGTTACCGCTACAACCCCCTAAGGGGTACGGCCTGCGCCGCAGTTCGTCGGCGGCCCACCTGTGCGACGCAGGCCGTGCCCATCACATAGATCATCGACGGGGCGTGCCGGAAGGGTCCATCTCCGGCGCGTCCTCGTCGTGTGCGCGCAGCCGGGCCCGGTAAGCGGCCTCGCTGCGCAACTCCCTCTCCGAGGGCGACAGCAGGACGGTGAGCAGCAGGCCCACGGTGAGCAGGCTGGTGCCGACGATCAGCGGCAGCAGGAAGTCGATGGCCTCGGCCCCGGAGACGGCCGCGGGCTCGTGGTGCGGCGTCACCGACATGGAGGCCATCCCGGTGTAGTGCATGCCCGCCACCGCCAGGCCCATGACGAGCGACGCCGCCCCGATCTTGAGGGCGCCGCTGACGCGTACGGTGAACCACAGCGCCACCGTGGCCGCGGCGATCGCGATCAGCACCGCGACCGACACCACCGCCGGGTCATAGGAGACATGCGCCGACATGTTCATCGCGGCCATGCCGAGATAGTGCATGCTCGCCACGCCTGCTCCCGTCAGCAGACCTCCGCCGGCCAGGGAGGCCAGGCGGTCGCCGCCGTACGAGGCGAGGAACAGCTCCGCCCCCACGACCACGACCGCGATCAGCGCGGAGGCCACCGTGAGCGGCACGTCGTAGCGGATGGTCAGGCCGGGGACGGAGAAGCCCAGCATGGCGATGAAGTGCATCGTCCAGATGCCCGTGCCGCCGATGGCGAAGGCCGCCCCCACCAGCCATAATGCGCCGGCCCGCCCGCCGGTCACGCGGGCTCGCGAGGTGAGGAGCAGGCCCAGCATCGAGCCCACGCTGGAGATGACGTAGGCGGCGACGGGCGTCACGAACCCGACAGAGAAATGATCGACCGGCGGCATACCCATCCGTCCCTCGCGTACTGATAAGGGAGTATGGGCGGGTGATCGCCGGGCGCGCAACTACCTTCTGCGCGAGCGCGACGGCAGCCTGCGCGACGAGGGCTGCTGCCGCCGTGGCGCCTCTTCGCCCGGCGCCGGCGGGTTGCCCAGCGGCGGCTGGCCGGGCTGCCCACCCGGCTGCTGGAAGGGCGCCGGTCCGAAGGCCCCCTGGGGCGTCTGGGGGTAGGGCGCCTGACCGGTGGGGGC
>NZ_SMLD01000223.1:0-13442 GCF_004352805.1 Nonomuraea mesophila | reverse complement strand
GCACCGGGTAGAAGGCGCCGCAGATCTCCGCGTCCCGCACCCGCACCGGCATGCCGACCGCCCGGCCCTGGATCAGATGCGTTGCCATGCTTTCCAGTACATCAACCGGAAAGCCGTGTGACCATTCGCGCCCGGGTGCCGTCTGGGTGTGATGTGAGTTTCCAACCGACACGGGGGGCGTCATCATCGAGGAGCTGTATCGCGAGCACTGGCCGCTCGTGTGCGGGTTCCTCCTGCGCAGGACGCGTGACCCCCATCTCGCGGAGGACCTGGCACAGGAGACGTTCGTCAAGGCGACCAGGGCCCTGCTGGGCTGGCGCGGCGAGAACCCGGCCGCCTGGCTCCTCACCATCGCCCGCAACGTCCTCATCGACCACGTACGCCGCCGCCGGATCGAGGTGGCCCTGCCGGACCCCGACGAGCTGGGCGTTCCCCCGCTCCACGTGGCCTCGCTCGACGTACGCGATGCCCTGGACCGGCTCCCCGAACAGCACCGCAGGCTGCTCACGCTGGTCTACCTCGAAGGGTTCTCGCTCGTGGAGGTGGCCGCGATGACCGGCAGGAAGCACGCCTCGATCAAGACCGCCGTGTGGCGGGCCAGAAACGCCTTCGCCGACATCTACGGAGCCCCTGAATGACCGACGACTTCCCGGAACTGCCGGACTTCGACCCCAAGGCCACCCGGAACGCCGTGCGGCGGGGTGTCCTCAGGACCGCCGCGATCGTCCTGACCGTGCTCGTCCTCCTCGCCGCGGCGCTCACGTGGGGGTCGGCCGCGGTGCAGACCCGCGGCGACCGGGAGCAGCGCATGGCGGCGGTGCTCGGCACCGCGTTCAAGATGTACAGCCCGGCCTACACCGTGAACGTGGGCGCCTGCTGCGAGACCACTCCGGTGTCGATGTCGCTGGAGGTGCAGGCGGCTCCGCTGCGTCCTGTCGGCGACTTCTGGCCCTCGGGCGGCGCCGCGTACACGATCAGTCAGGACCTCTTCGGCCGGGTGGGGCGCCTGCCGCTGGGCAGCACCGCCAACACCAGGCTCTCCACGGCCCTGTACGACGTCGGCACCTCCCTCGCCCCCAAGGAGGAGATGCGCAAGGTGCTCGACCGGCTGCCCGGGGGCCTGAGGGCGCTGGCGGTGGTGGAGTTCGCCACGCCGCTGTCCGAAGACGACATGCAGGCCTTCATGAAGACGCACGGCGGTTGTGCCGAGCGGGTCGCCTACGAGCGCAGGCCGGGCGCCCTGTCCATCACCTGGGGCTTCGACTACTGGGCCGCCGCGCGGAACCTCGGCAAGGTCCGCGACATGACCGAGGAATCGTGCGGCGGCGGGCTGCGGGACTTCCGCGCCTGGGTCGGCCTGCTCCGCGAGCACGACGACGCCAACCTGCGTGCCTTCGACCTGTCCCTGGACCGGCTGCGCAGGGCGGCGGACGGCGGCCTCGCCTACGCCTACGTCGACCAGTCCAGCAGGGTCGGGAAGCTGCGCGAGGTGATCAAGGATCCGCGTGTCCGCACGGTCCGCCTGGCCGACGTCGCCTTCGACCTGGACAGCCCCTAGACCGCGAGCGCGTGCGCGGTCAGGCCGGCCCACGACTCGGCGCGGCGTACGAACTGCTGCGCGTGGTCGGGCCAGTGGTGGCGCAGGCGTGCCTCGGCGTGGCCCAGCGCGCCCAGTTCGAGCCGGCGTGCCGGGTCCTCCTTGAGGTCCAGGACGGCGTTCAGCACGGCGTCCACGTCGAGGGGCACCACGAGACCGCAGCCGGCCGGCTCGACCAGCGCGGCGCCCTGCGAGGTGGTGATCACGGGCAGCCCGCGGCCCATGTAGTCCATGATCTTGGTGGGCGGCGTGGGCACCGTGCCGGTCGCCAGCGACAGGCCCGCCAGCGCGCCCTCGGCCATGCGCAGGGCGTGCCGGTTGGGCACGTACCCGTACCAGTCGAGCAGGCCGATCCGCTGGGCGTCGCGCAGCAGCGGACGCACGTCGCGGGCCGCCGCGCCGATCAGGTCGAGCCTGATCCCGTGCGGGACGAGGCGTTCGGCCAGCCCGATCAGCTCCGTCACGCCACGCTCGGCCGACAGGCGGCCGATGTGCACGACCCTGGTGTCGCCGGGCGGAGGAGGGGCGGGCGACACCAGGGTCGCCTCGGGGAGCACCGCGGTTGTGACCACCCGGTGCCGGCGTCCCGCACGGGCGAGCCGCGCCGGGCTCACCTGCTCGCGTACGTCCCAGACGACAGGGGGCCGCCGGTGAGGCAGCGCGCGCAGCAGCCGGTGGTCGTGCACGATCAGCAGGTCCGCGTCCTGCACGCCGCGTTTGAGCGCCGCGCGGGCCCGCCCGTACGACGCGTGGTACGCCACGTCGACGGCCCCGAGCCCCATGGCCGGCGTCACGTTGAAGTAGGTGAACGGCGCGACGTAGGTCACCTCGTGGCCCGCGTCGAGCAGCGCCCGGATCTGCCGGTGCATGATCCGGGCGTCCTCGGGATGGTGGACGGTGGTGGCGACACATGCGCGCATGTGTCGATGTTCGGCGCCGACCAGGTCAAAGGCGTTAATGGCGGCCGAACAGCCGCTTAACGTCGGGACGGCCGCCGATAGAGCCAGGTCAGCCGCGGCTCCAGCACCCACTTGAAGACCGTACGGGTCTCCGGCAGGCACAACACGATCGCCAGCGCGAAGGAGCTGAAGGTGATCGCCAGCACGCCGAGCGGCCCGTACAGCCACGGGAAGTCCAGCCAGCCCTGGTCCTTGGCGATCAGGACGGGGATGCCGTGCAGGAGGTAGCAGTAGAGCGTGCGGGTGCCGAGGTCGGTGTACCAGGTCTCCTTCCTGGGCACCAGCGCCAGCACGGCGAAGCACATGGCGAGCGCGCACACCAGCAGGCCGACGCGCAGCCCGAGCCCCATGTACCAGGACAGGTCGAGGTCCTGGTAGCTGTTCTTGTAGTAGAAGGGGCCGAGCGGGGACCTGGGCGCGATGTAGATGGCCACCGCGGCCGCGCCCAGGACCGTGAAGACCGAGACGATCTTGATCCAGCGCCGGTTGAGCAGCTCGAAGTGCTCGGGCTGCATCACGAGACCGATGACGAAGAACGGCAGGAGGCCGAAGAAGCGGTCCATGCTGAAGTCGCCCGAGATCTGCGAGAACCCGGCGAACAGGTAGATCGCGATCGAGACGGGGACGGGGTATTTCATGCGCTTCCACACCGGCGTGGACAGCCGCCAGAACAGCAGCGCCAGGAGATACCAGTTGAGCCACGCCGGGTCGATGATCGTCAGGCTCCACTTCTGGCCCAGCGCGAAGCGGAGCGCGGCGTAGCCGACCTCGACGATCACGTAGGGGACGAGGAACGTGTCGACCAGCTTGTTGGTCTTCGCGTTGGAGTTCCAGAAATTCCTGGACAGGTAGCCGCTGATCAGCACGAACAGCGGCATGTGGAACGTGTAGATGAAGATGTACAGCGACCTGGAGGAGTCGGCCGACAGGGTCGGCACCAGCGAGTGGCCCAGCGGCACGAGCGCGATCAGGATGAACTTGACGTTGTCGAGGAACGGATCACGCTTGCGCTTGGGCGGCTGCTCGGCCTGCTGCTGGGGCCGGGGCTGCGGCTGCGCCTCCGGCTGCGCGGCGGGCGCCGTGATCACGGGACGCTCGGCCCGCACCGCGGGCTGCGGTTCCGTGCGCTCGCCCGGGGGCACGCCGTGCGGGTCGGTGGCCTCGCTCCAGAAGGTCTCCTCCGGTAGCGGCCATCGGGCCCCCGTGTCGGCGGGCCCGCTCTCGCCGTCAGGGCTCCGCGGGGTCGTGACCTGTGGGGACCATCTGGTGTCAGACACTGGGGGAGTCGCTCAGCTTCGCTCGGGGCCGGGGAACACGACGGCAGCACGACCCGGATGACCTTACGGCCCCGTGTCGCGCTGCGTCGCCGACCCGCAACACACTATCTCGCGCTCAAGGGTGCTGTCCCTCACGCGGCGGATATGACGCGATTACACAGGCAATTTGGAGCGTCAGGTGCACACGTTCTTCTGCTCGGAGGCGTTGATCGAGCTCTCCTCGACGCTGTCGGGCAGCTTGGTGACCTTGACCGAGTCGAAGTCCTCGCCGATGACGAACTGGATCACCGGGGTGCCCTTGAGCTTGGCCCCGTCGGCGCCGGCCGTCGGCGACGTGTACGGCTGCGCGTTGGTCGCCTTGACCTTGCCCGACGCCGGTGAGGGCTTGGGCACGACGGACTTGGCCAGCACGCCGGCGTAGTCGGGCGCCGTGTCGATCGACTTGGCGTAGTGGATCTCGCTCTTGGGCAGGGTGGCGCCGCCCGGGGCCTCGTAGTTGCCCACCCCGATCACCTTGAAGCCCTGCTCGGCCAGCTGCTCGGCGACCTCACCGGCCTTGCCCTGGGTCTTGGTGCCGTTGAGCACCTGGACCCGCACCTGCTCCGGCTTGGGCGTGACCTTGGGCTTGGAGCTGGCGCTGGCGGACGGCGACGGCTCGGTGGGCTCGGTGTCCGTCTTGACCGCGGTGAACAGCTTCTGGGCGTCGGGCTCCCTCCAGATCACCCGGGCCTCGGGGTTCTCCGGGTCGGGCAGCACCGGAACCGTGGTGAGCTCGACCCCCTTCGCCGTCAGCTGCTTCGTGCTCATGGCGATGTCGATGAGCTTCTGGGTGTCGTTGGCGAGCGCGGGGTCCATGGTGACCGAGCCGGCGGCGGCCGCGATGAAGTCCCGCAGCTTGCCGACGTCGGTCATGAGCTCGCTGCTGGTGGCCTTGGCGATGACCTTGCTGAGGAAGATCTGCTGCCGCTTGATGCGCTGGAGGTCGCTGCCGTCGCCGTATTTGCGCAGGCGTACGTAGCCCAGGGCCTTCTCGCCGTTGAGCAGGCTCTTGCCGGGCGGCAGCACGAGCTTGGAGGCCTTGTCGTTGACGCCGTTCTGCAGGCAGATCTCGATGCCGCCCAGGGCGTCGACGATGTTCTTGAAGCCGCTGAAGTCGACCTCGACGAAGTGGTTGACGCGGATGCCGGTGAGGGTCTCCAGCGTGGAGATCGTGCACGCGACGCCGCCCGAGTTGTACGCCGAGTTGATCATGTCACGGCGCGGGGGCATCTCCTGCTTGGTGGTCTCGTTCTTGCACTTCGGGATCTGCACCATCGAGTCGCGCGGGAAGCTGATCAGCCGGGCCTGGTCGCGGTCGGGGGAGATGTGCAGCAGGATGATCGTGTCGGTGCGCTTGCCGCCACCGTCGGCCTTCCTGGCGTCCTCCTGGCCGTATTTCGCGTTGCCCTCGCCCGCGCGGGTGTCGGAGCCCACGAGCAGCACGTTGAGCGCGCCGGTGTCGACGGGCCGCGGGTTGATGATGTCGTCGTTGATGCTCTTCTGCTTGATGTTGCCGAAGGCGTCGCGGTAGACCACGTAGCCGGTCAGCGCGCCCGCGACCATGAGCGAGGTGACGCCGATGCTGACCCAGGCCAGCACCCGCATCTTGCCGCCCTGGCCGCCGCCACCACCGCGGTGGCCGCGGGGCGGCCCGTCGTCCGGGGGCTCGGGAGGCGGCGCGGCGGCGGCCGCCCTGCGGGCCATCCTGCTGCCGGGCTGGGAGTGAGCACCTCGATGGTCGTGCGGGAAATCGGCTACTGGCGCGCCCCTGTAGTCGCTCATTCGCCCCCCAGCCTCACTTCTTGCGCCTGACGCGCCGGCTTGGTCGCTCCGGGCAACGAGAGTAGGACACGTGCGGCGTGCCCGTGGTCAAGATCGTGGGGAACGGTCGTGACCCCGGTGTGACGTTTTCGCGGCAAAGCATACTCAGAGCTGGACATTGAGTGGAATATCATCGCCAAACTCTTTTCACCCTCCAGGTACTCGTCGCAGCACATCAGGCCTGAGACTGAGGGCCGCCGCCAGACAGGCCAGAGGTACGGCCGGCAGCACGTAACGGTAGTCGAACTCCGCGGCCGCGGCCGGTGCGACCAGCAGCACGACGGCCGCCGACCAGGGCACCAGCCAGGCCGGAGCTCCCGCGCGAGGCCGGCCCTGCCGCCTGCGCCGGAGCTCGGCGACGGCCATCACCGGCGGCACCAGCAGCACCCCCAGGAGCACCGGGCCGGGCAGCCGCGCCGCGCTCTGGTAGGCCCGCAGCCATCCGGCGTAAGGCTCGACGATCTTCGTGCCGATCGCACCCTGCTCGTAGAGCTTGGCATATTCGGCGCCGACCTGTGCGGGATAACGGCCAGGTGCACCCGGTTCGGTGACAGGGAACTCGTAGTAGCCGTAAATCTCGGCGTCAGGATAGACCGGGCGGCCCCAGGTGAACGTCCGGCCCAGCTCGCCCAGCACCGAGGCGGCGTAGTCGAGCGGCTGGGTGGTGATCGCCAATGCCGCGAACCTGGCCGCGAGCTCGTCGTTCTCCTTGGTGAACGTGATCCCCGGCAGCCGGACGAGGGGGGCGTCCTTGGCCCAGATGTACTCCTGGGAGGGCGGCCGCTCCGTCGGCGGGCGGGGGTCGCACAAAACCTTCAGATCGGGCGGCGGGTCCATCCTGTCGCAGTCGGCGAACGACATCGCGCGGGCGTAGAGGAAGGCGCCGTTCGCGCCCACCAGGCCGATCCGGTGGTAGGTGGCGTAGAACCAGGCGCCGTACGCGACGAGCGGCACCAGGGCCGCGGCCAGCAGCACCCCGGCGGGCCGGATGCGCCGGCGCAGCACGAACCAGCCGGCCAGCACCACGACCAGCGGCTGGCCGACCGTCCTGGTGAGCACGGCCGCGGCCAGCAGCAGGCCGATCGCCGCCACGGTTGCGGGCCGCCGCGTCGTGCTGAGCGCGACGGCGGCCACGACCAGGAACATGAAGAGCGTGTCGGCGACCAGCAGGTGCTCCAGCTCGACCTGGTACGCGTCCAGCAACACGGGAACGGCGGCCAGTGTCGCCGCCCATCGGGGCGCCCGCCGCGCCGCCAGGTAGACCATCACGCCCGCGGCCAGCCCGAGCAGGTGCTGCACGGCCGTGACCGCGGCGAAGGAGTGCAGCGGTTCGAGCAGCTTGAGGAACATCGAGTAGCCCGCCGGCCGCACCAGGTCGGGACGCGGGTGGAAGACGGTGACGACGTAGGTGTAGGTGTCGGGGAACCACAGGGCGGGCCGGTAACCCGCCATGGCCAGGACGCGCAGCGCCGCGCCGAGCACGAACACGGCCAGGAACCACCCGTGCCGCCGGACGCGGCGCCGGACGTCGTCCGGGAGACGCCGCCTGCCCCGGCGGGCGGGCGCGGGCTCCTCCGTACGAGCCTCCGACATCAGCCGTACGTCCTCCCGAATCTCCGGCACGCCGCAGAGGTGCGCGCTCCGCCACCCCCGGGCGGTCTGCCACCGTACGGTACCGGCGATCGCGCGGAACCCGTGCCACCGGCGGCACGCCACGCGCCCGCCATGGGCGTGCCCGGTGTGCGCGGTTGGATACGCTCGCTGACCGATGGGACACGATCGACCAGGCCGGTTGCTCGCCGCGCTCTCGGTGCTGCCCGCGCTCGCCGTGGCGGGATGGCTGCTGGCCGGGCTGCCGCTGCTGCTGCTCGGCCGCTTCGCGCCGCTGCCGGCCGCGCTGCTCGGGCTGCCCGCCGCCGCGCTGCTGTGCTGGGCGGGCACGCGGCGGCTCGGCAAGCTGGTCGAGGCCACGTCCTGGCAGGTCGCGGCGGTCGTGGCGGTGGCCGTGGCGTCGGGCGTGTTCAACACGGTGCTGCACAGCGAGCAGGTCGCCGTCAGGCGTGATCCGGCGACCTACGCCCACTACGCGGCCTGGATCGCGCAGCACGGCTCATTGCCCATCCCGAGACACGCCGAGGCGTTCGGCGGGTTCGACCCCTGGCTGATCTTCGCCGGCGTCGGGTTCTTCGACGTGCCCGGCGGGGTGGTGCCGCAGTTCATGCCGGGTGCGCCGCTGTTGTTCGCGGTGGGCAACTGGTTCGGGGCGCCGTTCGTGATGCCGGCCGTGCTGGGCGCGCTGGCCGTGCTCACGCTGGCCGGGGTGGTGGCGCGGCTGGCCGGCACGCGGTGGGCACTGGTCGCGGCGGTGGCGCTCGCGGTGTGCCTGCCGATCCTCTACACCTCGCGCACCACGTTCAGCGAGATCCCGTCGCTGGTCCTGCTCTTCGGCGGCCTGTCGCTGGCCTGCGACGCGCTCGCCAGGCCGGGGTGGTGGCGGGGGCTGCTCGCGGGGCTGGCGTTCGGGCTGGCCGTGCTGGTCAGGATCGACGGGCTGCGTGACGTGCTGCCGGTCCTGGCGTACGCGGGGCTGCTGATCGCGATGCGGCGCTCGGCGAGGAACAAGGGAGCGCTCGGCCCGGGGCTGCTGGCCGGTCTGGTTGTGGGCGGCGGCGTCGGGATGCTCGGGGGATACGTGCTCGCCCGGCCCTACCTCGGTTATCTGGGGGGCTCGATCCGGCCGCTGCTGCTCATCTGCGTGGGTGTGCTCGTGCTCACCGTGGCCGGCACGGCCGCCGCGCCGCTCCTGGCCCGGTGGCGCCCGCCGAGGTGGCTGCCGATGGCGGGAGCCGGGCTGACCGTGCTGCTCATGGCCGGCCTCTACGCGCGGCCATGGGTGCAGGCGGTCACCCGGGTGCCGGTGCACGAGGGCGACCGGCGCACGTTCTCGATGATCGAGGCGATCCAGAAGGCCAACGGCATGGAGCCCGACGGCACCCGGCTCTACTTCGAATATTCGCTGCACTGGGCGGTCTGGTACGTCGGCCTGCCCGTGGTCGTGCTGGCCACAATCGCCGCGGCGCTGCTCGTCCGCCGGCTGCTGCGCGACGGCACGCCGTTCGAGTGGCTGCTGCCACTGGCGGTGATCGGCTGGACGACCGTCACCACGCTGCTGCGGCCCGAGATCACGCCCGACCACCCGTGGGCGGCCCGCCGCCTGGTCCCCGTCGTCATCCCCGGGCTCATCCTGCTCGCCACGTACGCGCTGGCCCGGCTGCGTGACCAGGCGAGCCGGCGCGGCACGCGCATCCGGCGCTGGGGCACGGTGCTGGCGGTCGCGCTCGTGCTGGTGCCCCCGGCCGTGACCTCGATCGGCACGGCGTTCACGCCGATCGAGCGGGGCGAGGCGGCGGCGGTCGAGGCGATGTGCGGCAAGATCCCGCGCGACGCTTCGGTGTTGTTCGTCGAGCGGGTCACCGGCGACCGGTTCATGCAGGCGGTGCGGGGCACGTGCGGGCTCCCTGCGGCGGCGGTCAAGCGGGTGCTGACCGACGTGGCGCCCGAGGACCAGGTGCGCCGCCTGATCGAGCGGGTGCGGGGCACCGGGCGCGTGCCGGTCGTGCTGGCCGCCGACGAGGAGCAGGTCGCGCCGTACGGGCGGGCGAGGCAGGTCCTGAGGCTGGTGGCACGGCAGGACGAGCGTTCGCTGATCGAGGCGCCCAACGGCACCTGGACCCTGCGGATGAACGTCTGGATGGCCGTGTCCGAGTGAAACGATCTTGTAGGCTAGACTCGGTGCTCTTCTGGGCAGAGTAACCTCGATCCCCGTGAGCACGCTTGACGCCTCCAAGAGTGGACCTGCCGTGGAAGAAGCGCCATACGTCACGATCGTCCTTCCCTGCTACAACGAGCAGGACCACGTCATCGACGAGGTCGAGCGCATCACCAAGGCGATGGACTCGAGCGGCTACACCTACGAGCTCGTGGCCGTGGACGACTGCTCCAGCGACGAGACGCTGGCCAGGCTGAAAGAGGCCGCGCCCACCTACCCCCACCTGCGCATCCGCGCCTTCCACCGCAACGGCGGCGCCGGCACCGTGCGCCGCATCGGCACGCAGGAGGCCAAGGGCGAGATCGTCGTGTGGACCGACGCCGACATGACCTACCCCAACGAGCGCATCCCCGAGCTGGTGCAGCTGTTGGACAAGGACCGGACGATCGACATGGTGGTCGGCGCGCGCACCAGCGAGGAGGGCTCGCACAAACTGCTGCGCGTGCCCGCCAAGTGGGTGATCCGCAAGGTGGCGGAGATGCTGGCCGGGCAGAAGATCCCCGACCTCAACTCCGGGCTGCGGGCCTTCCGCAGGCCGGTGGCCAAGCCCTACCTGCGGCTGCTGCCCCCCGGGTTCTCCTGCGTCACGACGATCACGCTGTCGTTCCTGTCCAACCAGCACGACGTCTACTACCTGCCGATCGGCTACGCCAAGCGGGCCGGCAAGTCCAAGTTCAGCTTCGTCTCCGACGCCTACCGCTACATCCTGCAGGTGCTGCGGATGATCATGTACTTCAACCCGCTCAAGGTGCTGATGCCGCCCGCGTTGTGGCTGGTGGGCATCGGGCTGCTGAAGGGCGTCTGGGACATGATCCAGCACCCGTTCTACTTCCCCGCCAACACCGTCATGATCTTCCTGTCCGGGTTGCTGATCGGGTCCGTGGCGCTGCTGGCGGACCTGATCGTGCGCTCGCGCGGGGACTGACCGGTGCGCATCGCGATCGTCGGCCCGACCTACCCGTACAAAGGGGGCGGGGCACAGCACACCACCGAGCTGGCGCACCGGCTCGCGGCCCTGGGGCACGACGTGGTGATCGAGTCGTGGCGGGCCCAGTACCCGTCGTTCCTCTACCCCGGCGAGCAGACGATCTCCGCACCCGAGGGCAGCCCCTACCCGCGGACCGCGCGCAGGCTCGACTGGCGGCGGCCTGACGGGTGGGTCGGCGCGGGCCGGCGGTTGCGCTCGGCCGACCTGGTCGTGCTCGCGGTGCTCAGCCCCGTGCAGGTTCCCGCCTACCTGGGCATCCTGCTCGGCCTGGGGCGCGGGGCCAGGGCCGTCGCCCTGTGCCACAACGTGCTGCCGCACGAGCGCAAGCCCTACGACCGGCCGCTGATGCGGGCGCTGCTCGGCCGGGCCGACGGCGTGCTGACCCACTCCGAGCAGCAGGCCGCGCTGGCCAGAGGGCTCACCGGCACGCCGGTGAGCGTGGCGGGGCTGCCGCCGCACCTGCCCTCGACCACCGCCGAGAGGTCCACCGCCGTGCACCGCCGGCTGCTCTTCTTCGGCATGGTCCGGCCGTACAAAGGGCTCGACCTGCTGCTGCGGGCGCTGCCCGACGGGGTCGCGCTGACGGTGGCGGGAGAGTTCTGGGGCGGGCTCGA
Source organism: Nonomuraea mesophila (assembly GCF_004352805.1). NCBI lineage: Bacteria > Bacillati > Actinomycetota > Actinomycetes > Streptosporangiales > Streptosporangiaceae > Nonomuraea > Nonomuraea mesophila. The sequence continues at coordinate 2,318 of NZ_SMLD01000223.1, read as the reverse complement.
CGAGACGAAGGCGCTGATCGCCGAGCTGGGCCTCGGTGACCGGGTCGAGCTGCGGCCCGGCTACGTGGCGGCCGAGGAGGTGCCGGCGTTGTTCGCCGCCGCCGACGCGCTCGTGCTGCCGTACCGTACCGCGACCGCCAGCCAGAACGTCTGGCTCGGCCACGAGCACGGCGTGCCCGTGATCGCCACCCGCGTCGGCGCGCTGGCCGACCACGTCACCGACGGCGTCGACGGGATCCTCGTCGAGCCGGGGGACGCCGGCGCGCTCCGCGAGGCGATCGAGCGCTTCTACGCCTCCGGCGAGCCCGAGAGGTTGCGGTCGGGGGTCAAGGCGGTCGATCCGGAGCCGTTCTGGTCCGCGTACACCGCGGCGCTGCTCGGCGCCTGACGGCCCAGCAGCCACGACACCCCCGCGGCCGTCGCGTCGGCCAGGGTGAAGGCCAGCCGCGACACGACCGCCACCGCGAGCGCGGCGGGCGTGCCGACGATCGGCCCGAGCATCAGCACCATCGCGCCCTCCCTGACGCCGACCCCGGCGGGCACGACGACGGTGAGGATGCCGGTGGCCCACGCGAAGGCGTAGGCGCCGGTGGCCACGACGTAGAGGTCGGCGCGGCCGGCCAGCAGCCAGACGTGCAGGCCGTACACGAGCCAGCCGAGCGCCGTCCACGCCACCGCGGCGACGACCGCGCGGCCGGGCAGCACGCTCTCCAGCGGTTCCTTGCGGGCGACGCGCAGCGCGAGGTTGAGACCCCAGGTGAGCACCTTCGGGTGCAGGCAGACCATGATCACCGGTACGAGCAGCACGAGGTACCAGGCCTGCCGCACCGCCTCCTGCGAGCCCAGCGTGGCCGCGGCGACCGAGATCGCGACCCCGAGGCTGATCACCAGGCTCAGTGAGATCGTCGCGAACGTGCGCCGCGGCGGGCTGCCGTGGTCACGGCCGAGGTCGATCATCGCGGCGTACGCCCAGACCGCGCCCGGGATGTATTTCCCGAGCTGGCCCACGAACATGATGCGCCCGGCGACCCGCAGCGGCACCCACGTGCCGAGCCCCGCCAGGATCGCGCGCCAGGCGACCAGCATGAAGAACTGGCCGAGCAGCACCGCGGCGAACGCCCCCAGCACCGCCCACGGCGACATGTCGGCCACGGCGGCCGTCGTCTCCTCCCAGTTGGAGGCCAGGCCGTAGCTCAGGAAACCGAGCGCGAGCAGGGCGAGGACGACGCGCAGCAGGCGGCGGAGCATTGGGCCAGGCTACGCGTTCCTGCCCCAGATCAGCCAGATCATCGGCACGAGCACGATCAGCGCGGCGAGCACGGCGAGCGCGATCTTGACCGCGCTGTACGGCCGGTCGCCGTGGACCTCCCCGCTCACCCCGTTGATCATCACCTGGTACGTCTTGCCGCCCAGCACGTAGCTGCCGATCCACACCGGCAGCAGCATCAGCTTGAACGTGACGTCCGCGTAGGAGGTGTTCACCGCGTGCACGCGCTGCACGTCGCCGCCGATGTCCCTGCGGCAGTCACCCAGGATGACCTGGTGCATGACGCCCTTGGCCAGCTCCATGCCGGCCTGCGGCTCGGTGTCGTACCTGAGGCTGTGGTGCCCGGTCACGTAGCCGGGCTGGAACGCGACCGCCCGCTCCAGCGGCCAGGGCTGCAGCGCGTCGAGCCGTTCGCGGGGGAGCCGCGTCGTGGCGGGGACGAGGACGTCGTCGAAACCGCGCGCGACCCGGCCGGCGGCGGGATACCAGCGGGTCTTGCGGACCCGGCGGGTCCTGCGCTTGCCGTTGGAGGTGTAGGACTGGGTCACCCAGTAGTGCTTGCCGCGCTGGCCGGTGTAGTCGGAGACCGTGGCCGCGTCGAACGTCCAGTGCGGAAGGTACGTGCTCTTCATGGTCTCCGCCTCGCTGACCTTCTTGAGGCGGTCGGGGGCGAACCAGCGGGTCCGCACCCAGCCGCGCAGCGCGGTCCTGGCGCCGCCGCGGTCGAGGGCGAACGGGAGCACGGCCTCCGGGGTGATCTGCGAGTCGTTCGCCGTGTCGGCCACCAGGGCGGTGGCGCAGAACTGGCAGGCCATGGACAGGGCGTCGCTCTCGGTGCGGGCGCCGCAGCCGGGGCAGGTGAACTGGTGCCTGGCCAGGGTGTGGACGCGCGGCTTGGCGAGGAACGCGTCGAAGGAGTGCTCGCGGACGCGCCGGGCGGGCGGGGCGATCTGCTGTTCGAGCCCGCAGTAGGGGCAGCGCAGGGCGGTGGTCCCCGGCGCGAAGGCCACGCTCGCGCCGCAGCCCGCGCACGGCTGGGCGGGTGTCTGGG
>NZ_SMLD01000222.1:0-13447 GCF_004352805.1 Nonomuraea mesophila | reverse complement strand
CGGGGGCTGGTTCGGGGGCTGGTTCGGGGGCGGGGCTCCCCACGTGTTCGTACACGGTGACGGCGTACGGGCGCGATGGGTCGTCGTAGGGGTGCTCGCTCACCTTGCGCAACGACGGGTCGCCGTCGAGGTACCGGTAGAGGCGGCGCGCCTCCGGCCATTCGTGCACCAGGACCAGGACCCCGCCCGGGGCCATGAACGAGCGCAGCCGCGACAGGAGCAGGCGCAGCCGTCGGCCGCGGCCGGCGTAGTAGAGCGTCTCGGCGCAGATGACCAGGTCGAAAACGCCCTCCGGAGTCTCGGTGAGGACGTCGAGCGCGGCGAACCCGGCCGTACCGCCTCTGGTCGCCGCGCGTACGATCGCCCGGTCCGAAACGTCCACCCCCCAGCACCGCGCCCCCGGTAAGGCGCCGGCCAGCCTGCGCGTGAAGGCCCCTTCGCCGCATCCCACGTCGAGGACCCTGCGGTAGGCGCGGCCGGGGATGTGCCGCACCGTCGTCTCGTGCCTGGCCAGTTCGTAGGGCTCGCTCTCGTACCGCCACGGGTCGGGTACGCGGTGCGTCCACTGGAAGAAGCGGCGCAGCACCCGACCGTGCGCGGCGACGGGCAGCAGGGACACGGCGCGGAAGGACATCCTGTGCAGGCGATCGAGGAGGGCGGGCATGTCTTCCAGCCTGCTGAGGCCCGCGCCCCGGTTCATCGGCGTCGGGAACGATCTCCCGCCGGGACCGGGCTCCTGCCGCCGCGGCCCTCCGGTACCACGGGCCCGGGGGGCGCCGGCTCTCGTGACGAGGGACAGGTGATCCGGCAGGTCCGTCGCAGGCAGGGACAACCTGTCCCTGGTCAGCCGTGGGAGCGCTCCCTACACTGGTCGGCGTGATCGACCGTGCCGGGTTGGCCGACTTCCTCCGCCGTCGCCGTGACCTGCTGCGCCCGGCCGACGTCGGCCTGCCCGACGGCGTACGGCGCCGCGCACCGGGTCTGCGGCGTGACGAGGTGGCGGCGCTGGCCGGCATGTCCGGCGACTACTACGCCCGGCTGGAACAGTGCCGTGGCGCCAATCCGTCCGCGGCGATCGTGGCCTCCCTGGCCCGCGCGCTCCGCTGCGACCTGGACGAACGCGACCATCTCTTCCGTCTGGCGGGGCTCGCGCCGCCGGCGCGCCGGGCCGGCCGACGGATCAGGCCGGGGCTGATCAAGCTGGCCGAGCGGCTCACCGACGTCCCGGTCTGCATCTGCACCGACCTGCACGAGATGTTGTGGCAGAACGCGCTGGCCGACGTGGTGCTGGGCCGTCACGAGGCGTCGATCGCGTGGCGATGGTTCACCGAGCCGGCGATCCGCGCCAGGTTCCCCGAGGAGGACTGGCCACGGCATTCACGCTCGCACGTCAACGATCTCCGGGCGACCTACTCCCGCCGCGCCGGCGAGGCCGACGTGGTGGAGATGGTGCACGGCCTGCTGGAACGCAGCCAGGAGTTCCGCGAGCTGTGGGAGCGTCACGAGGTCGCCGTACGCCGTTTCGACCGCAAGCGCCTGCTGCATCCGGAGCTCGGGATGCTCCACCTGACATGCGAAGTGCTGCTCACCCCCGAGGAAGACCTCAAGATGCTGGCGTTCTTCCCGACCGAGGGCACCGACGCGCAGGAGAAGCTCGGCCTGTTGCGGGTCGTCGGGTCGCAGGACTTCCAGCCGACCGCCTGAGTGCTGGGCCCGCGACCGGCCGGGGCGGGGCTCCGGCTCAGCCGCCCATCGCCAGCTGGTGGAAGGCGGCGAGCGCGGCGTCGATGGGATGGGGCTGCGGCCTGCCCGAGGTGTCGAGCCGGTTCCACCGCTGCAGGTTGACCGCGACCGACAGCTGCCGCCTGCCGTCGGCGCGGGTCATGGACAGGGTTCCGGCGCCCCAGACCGTGCCGCCGTGGCCCCAGAAGGTGCCGACGCCGGGGACCTCCGTCGGGTGCAGGCCCAGACCGTAGTCGATCACTTTCCCCTCCTGGGAGACGACCGGGACGGTGGCCTGCATCTGCGCCAGCGACGACGGGGCGACGATCTTCCCTTCGAGCAGCAGGGCGAAGAACCGGTTGAGGTCGGTCATGGTCGAGACGAGCGCGGCCGCCGGCCCCACCCACGACATGTCGTAGACGCTGTAGTCGCGCGGCGGGTCGATCATGCCGAACCAGGCCTCGTAGATCTGCGAGTGGGGCCCGTGGAGCCGCGCTTCCGCGGGGAACCCGGTGTCGGGGAGGCCGGCGCGCTCGATGACGTTCTGCGTGATGACCTTCTCCGCCGGCGTACCGGTCACGTGTTCCAGGAGCAGGCCGAGCAGCAGGGTGTTGGTGTTGGAGTACGTCCCGGGAGTGCCGCCCGGCGGGCCGGCGGCGGGCGCCGTGACTCCCAGCTCGATCAGGTCGCCGTGGGCAAAGCGCGTGAACCGGTGGTCGTCCAGGCTGTCGGGCCTGGTGTCGGCCAGGGAGGGGAACGCCTTGAGGGAGGCGTAGGCGTAAGGGAGGTATTCGGCCAGGCCGCTGGTGTGGTTGAGCAACATCCGGACCGTGATCGCGTCACCGCGCTCTCCGGGGACCAGCCGCGGCAGGTAGTGGCCGATCGGCGTGTCGAGCCCGATCTGCCCGTTCTCGGCCAGCTGCAGCACCGCGGCGGCGGTGAAGGTCTTGGTGACGCTGCCGACGCGGTGGCGCATGCCGGGGGTGACGGGGCGGCCGGTGGCGAGGTCGGCGACGCCGGCGGCGCCCTGCCAGACCTGCTCGCCGTCGCGTACCTCGGCGAACAGGCCGGGCATGCCGGCGCGGTGCACGTCCTCCAGGGCGCTCTGCAGCGCCGCTGGATCGAGGGGGTTGGTCACGACACGTGTCCTTCCGTGATCGGCCGCTGGGGCGGCTCGGGGCAGGCGGCGGTGGGTCCGCGCAGTCCTGCCTTCGGTACGTGCCCCTATTATGCACGCGGTGCGTGCAACAGTGCGCGCATGGGTTAGATTGGGTTCGGACGAGAGGGGTGACATGCCGGGCCGAAGGCGCTGGTCGGCTGACGAGATCCTGGACACGGCGGCGGAGCTGCTGCGCACAAGCGACGCCGAGTCCTTCAGCGTGCGCCGGCTGGCCGCGGCGCTCGGCACCGACTCCTCCAGCCTCTACCGGCACTTCCGCAACAAGACGGAGCTGTTGCGCGCGGTCACCGATCGGATCCTCATCGCCGCCATGGACGGCTACCACCCCGAGGGCGACTGGAAACACCGCATCACCACCGTGGCCAGACGCCTGCGACAGTCCTTCGGCCGGCACCCCCAGGTGGCCGTGATCTGGGCGCGCTACGTCTCGGGCGGCACCGGCTCCCGGCTGGTCATCGAGGAGACCCTGCAGGCCCTGCGCGCATCGGGCCTGCCCGAGAGCGAGATCCCCGCGCACTACCACCGGCTCGCGATCCTGCTGGCGGCGTTGATCGCGTCGGAGGCGGCGGTCGGCAGCGCCACCCCTGAGGAGCAGGAGCAGGGGCTGGAGTCGTTCCGGGTCGCGGTGCTGGGCGCCGACCCGGCGCACTTCCCCGCCCTGGCCTGCTTCGCCCGCGACATCCGCCCCCTGTCGGAGAACCGCGAAGCCGTCTTCGAGACGCTCCTCGCGGCCCAGCTCGCCCAGATCGAGTCCGCGGTCCTTCACCCCGCCACGCCGCCCGGCCGGTGACGAGCCCGGCACATCGGCACCCCCGAAGCCGTTCAGCCGGGCGGCAGGCGGTCGGGCACAGGCGGACCCCGGGCTTCACGCGATTTCAGGCATGAGGCGCCGCAGTTCAGGTGGGAGATCCGGGAGCCGGTTCCCGCTGACCAGGTCGGCGCCTGGCCGAGGCCCTCGCCGGCGGCGGGTACGATGTCGCCGGCTCGGCCGGACGCACCGGCCACGACGTCATGGGGGAGCTGCGCGCACTGCTCACCGCAGCCCAGCAGGCGGGCGAGGTCCGCGACGACATCGAGGTTCCCGACGTCAAAGCTCTCATCGCGGGTTGCCTGGCTCGTGAACGCGGCGCCAACGACCCCTCGGCCCGGCGCCGGATGATCGAGGTGCGTCTGCGCAGGACTCCGCGCCCGCCCTTGAGCCCCTCTGCGACGACGCCCTTGCCGCCCCCATCGAGCCGTCTCCACGACCGCGCCCCGGGAGGCCGCCCCTCACGCCCGCACCGGACTGCGGACCCGGCGCGGGTGGCGGCGCAGGTGGCGGCGCGGGTGGCGGCGCAGGTCAAGGCCGGGGCAAGCATGATCGCCGCCTCGGCGGTTCACCTATGACCGCGGCCGGAACCCGCCTATCGTGAGCGCCTGTTTCCTATGAGGAGCGGACCTGGCGTGCCCGATCGGCGGTCCCGGCCCTGGTGCCGCCCCGCGGCCATGCGGTCCGCGCAGGTGCGGGACGGAGCGGAATGAGCGGGGAACGATACTCCCGGGTGGCCGGGGTGGCGGCGCAGCTGCCGGAGCAGAGCCTGACCACGGAGCAGCTGGAAGACCTGCTGGCCGAGCGCAACCCCGGCATCCGCGTCCCGCGCGGCCTGATCGAACGGCACAGCGGCGTGCGGCGCCGCCATGTCGCCCCGCCGGACTGCATGGCGTCGGACCTGGCCGTGGCCGCGGCCCGCCGGCTGCTGCGGCAGACGGGACACACGCCGCCCGCCATCGACCTGATCATCTACGCGGGCGTGTCCGGCGACGCCGTCGAACCGGCGACGGGGCACATGGTGGCGGCCAAGCTGGGGGCCGGATGCCCGGTGTTCGACGTACGGGATGCCTGCAACAGCGTCCTGCGGGCGATCCACCTCGCCGACACGCTCATCACCGCCGGCGAGCACCGTACGGTCCTCATCGTCTGCGGCGAGCTCATCACCTCCAGCATCCAGTGGCGGCTGGAGTCGCAGGACGACTTCGAGCCGGCGATCCCCTCCTACACGGTCTCGGACTCGGGCACGGCGCTGCTGCTGGAGCGCAGCGGCAGCCCCGGCCTGCTCGGGCACGCGTTCGGCGCGAACTCCGCCGACTGGTCGGCCTCCATCATGCCGTTCATCCGCGACCACACCGGCGGATTCCGTACCGGGCCCTTCACCATCGATCCGATCGGCCTGGCCATCGGCGTACAGAAGCTGGACTTCGGCGTGCTGCGCCGGCCGCTCGCCGAGCACGGCCTCGACTGGGACGACATGGCCCTGACCTGCGTGCACCAGCCGTCGCTCGCGGCGCTGCACTGGGTGTGCGAGCTCATGAACGCCCCCGCGGGCAAGGCCGAGGTGACGATCGTCGACCACGGCAACCTCGCCGCCTCCACCCTGCCGATGCAGTTGTACCTCGCCGAACGCGCGGGCCGGCTCAAGCGCGGCGACCTGGTCGCCCTCGTGGGCGTGGCCAGCGGGCTCAGCGAGGGCACCGTGCTGCTGCGCTGGTAGGAGCAGCACGGTGCGTACATTTCCGCCGTCCGCCGTGCCGGCCGATCTCGAGTACGGAGGGCCGCCGCGCCGTAGCGGCCTTCCTCGTTGCGGTCACTCCCGCCATCACATAGTAGTTGATCACTGACGGACAGTGACATCGAGGGAGCTGGCGTATGAGCGGCACGAACAGGACGGACACGGCGGTCGCGGTGATCGGTGTGGGCTGCCGCCTACCGGGCGGCATCACCGACATGAACGGCCTCTGGCAGGCTCTCGAACAGGGCTCCGACCTGGTCGGGCAGGTGCCGTCCGACCGCTTCGACGCCGATCGCTTCGTCGACGAGCACACCCACCGCACAGGCAAGAGCTACACGCGGGCGGGAGGGTTCCTCGGCGACATCGCCGGCTTCGACGCCGCCTACTTCAAGATCTCGCCCAAGGAGGCGGCCGCCATGGACCCCCAGCAGCGCCTGCTGCTGGAGATGACGGCCGAGGCGCTCGACGACGCGGGCGTCGACCCGGCGGCGCTCGCGGGCAGCGACACCGCCGTGTTCGTGGGCATCTCCGACACCTCCTACGGCTTCCAGCAGATGATGGAGCCGCAGGACGTCACCGCCTACACCATGGCGGGCGCCACGCTGTCCATCGCGGCCAACCGCATCTCCCACACCTTCGACCTGCACGGCCCCAGCATGGCCGTGGACACCGCCTGCTCCTCCTCCTTGCTGGCGGTGGAGCGCGCCTACCGGACGCTGCTGGCGGGCACCAGCCGGCTGGCGCTGGCCGGCGGCGTGAACGTGCTCGTCTCCCCCGGCGGCTTCAGCGGGTTCAGCCAGGCGCAGATGCTCTCCCCCACGGGCCGGTGCGCCGCCTTCTCCGCCCAGGCCGACGGGTTCGTACGGGCCGAGGGCGGCGGCGTGGTGCTGCTGAAGCGGCTGACCGACGCGCTGGCGGACGGCGACCGCGTCCACGGCGTCATCGTCGGCGCCGGCACCAACAACGACGGCCGCACCATGGGACTGGCGCTGCCCAGCGCCGAGGCGCAGGAGGCGCTGCTGCGCCAGGTGTACGGTGCGGGCGGGCTCGACCCCGACGACCTGGTGTACGTGGAGGCGCACGGCACGGGAACCCAGGCCGGGGACCCGGCCGAATGCGAGGCGCTCGGCCGGGCGCTCGGCCGCCTGCGCGCGCGGGGGCCGCTGCCCATCGGGTCGGTCAAGTCGAACCTCGGCCATCTGGAGCCGGCGTCGGGCATGCCGGGCCTGTTCAAGGCGCTGCTGGTGCTGCGGCACGGCCGGATTCCGGCCTCTTTGCACGCCGAGGAGCCGAATCCGCGTATCGACTTCGCCGGCCTCAACCTGTCGGTGGCCTCGCGGGCCCGCGAGGCGGACGCGCCCGGCGGGGAGCGGGCGCTGGCGGGGGTGAACTCCTTCGGTTTCGGCGGCAGCAACGTGCACGTCGCGCTCGCCGCACCGCCCCCCGCCCCGCCGTGCGACGAGCCTTCAGTAAGGACCGCGCGGGTACTGCCGGTGATGGTCTCGGCCCGCAACGAGACGGCGCTGCGGCAGGCCATCGAGCGCACCGCCGGCCATCTGACGAGCCTGGGCGACGACGAGCAGGCCTGGTACGACTGCGCCTACACCTCCACCCGCCGCCGGGGCGGCCACCCGCGCCGGGCGGTGGCCCTGGCGGACTCGCCCGCGCGGGCGGCCCGCGCCTTGCGCGGCCTGCTCCCCGACCAGCCGCAGGACCCCGGCCAGGGGCGGGGTGCCGAGCAGGCGCCGGCCGGGGCGGCGACCGCCGATGCGGCCGAGCACGGCCGGGTGGTGTTCGTCTTCTCCGGCAACGGCTCGCAGTGGGCCGGCATGGGCGCCGACCTGCTGGCCGGCGATGAGACCTTCCGTACGGCGGTGCAGGAGGCCGACGCCGCGCTGCGGCCGTACCTGGGCTGGTCGGTGCTGCGGGAGATGCGGCAGCCGCCCGCGCAGTGGCGGCTGTCGGCGACGGAGGTCGCCCAGCCCATGTTGTTCGCCGTGCAGGCCGGGCTGCTGGCCGTGTTGCGCGCGGCCGGCGTCCACCCGCAGGCCGTGCTGGGCCACAGCGTGGGCGAGGTCGCCGCCGCCTACGCCGCGGGCGCGTTGTCGCTGGAGCAGGCCGCGCGCGTGATCGCGGCGCGCGGCGCCGCCCAGGCCGCCACGATGGGCACGGGCCGCATGGCCGCCGTCGGGCTGCCGGAGGAGCGCGCCCGCACCCTGCTCGACCGCTGTCCGGACGTGGAGATCGCGGCGGTCAACACCGACCGCGACGTCACCCTCGCCGGGCCGGAGGGGCGGCTCAAGCAGCTCGGCGCGGAACTGGAGGCCGACGGCGTGTTCGTCCGCCACCTGGACCTCGACTACCCCTTCCACAGCGCCGCCATGGACGCCGTGCGCGAACCGCTGCTGCGGTCCCTGGACGGACTGGACCCCGGGCCCGCCGCGGTCACCCTGCTGTCCACCGTGACGGGCGGTGAGCTGGACGGGACCGAACTGACGGCCGGCTACTGGTGGCGCAACGTCCGCGAGCCCGTGCGCTTCGCCGACGCCGTCGACGGCGCGCTGGCCGGCGGCCACGACGTCTTCGTCGAAGTGGGACCGCATCCGGTGCTGCGCTCCTACCTGCGCCGCATCACCGGGCAGGCCCGCCGGCGCGCCTGCGTGGTGCCCACCCTGCGCCGCGAGCAGCCCGCCTGCGCGCAGACGCTCGCCGCCGAGATCATCGCCTCCGGCGCCCGCCTCGGCTGGGACGTCTACTTCCCCCGCCCCGGCCGGGTGGTGTCCCTGCCCTCCTACCCGTGGCAGCGCGAGCGGTACTGGATCGGCGGCCCCGACACGTGGGTGCGTTCCAGCGGCACCGGAGCGCTGCAGCACCCGCTGCTCGGCGAGCGCCTGCCGGCCCCGCACCCCACCTGGCACGGCCCGGTCGAACGCACGCTGGCGCCGTGGCTGGTCGACCACCGCGCCGGAGGCGTGCCCGTCCTGCCGGTCACCGGGTACGTCGAGATGGCGTTGTCGGCCGCCCGGCTGGCCATGCCGGAGGCCGGCCAGGCCCTGGAGGTCGACCGGGCGGCCGTCACCCGCGCGCTGGTGATCCCCGAGTCGGCCGACGCCCGGCCCCTGTACACGCAGACGTCGTTGTCGCCGGAGACCGGCGCGGTGCTCATCTCCAGCACCGACGACCTGGCACTGCCGCCGCAGGAGCACTTCCGGGCCCGCGTACGGCCGCTGCTGCGGCCCTGCCCGCCGCCGCTCGACCTGGCCGCGCTGCGCGCCCGCGTCCCCGCCGACGCCGACGCCGACGTGGACGCCTTCTACCGCGACACCGCCCGCGGCGGGATGGCCTACGGCCCCACCTTCCGGGTCCTGACCTGGCTGCGGCCGGGACAGGGCGAGGCGCTGGCCGCCTACCACGTGCCCGCCCAGGCCGAAGGCCGTTATCACGTGCACCCGGTCCTGCTGGACAGCGCATTGCAGGCGGGCGTGGCCTGGCTGGTGGAGACCATGCTGCAGGGCAACGCCTTCATGCCCTCGGCCATCGGCGCGGTGCGCGTGTGGCGCGCCCCGGCCGCTGAAGGAGTCCTGTACGTGCGCGAACGCGCCCGCTCCGACGACGAGGTTCGCTGGGACATCGTGGTGGCCGACCCCGACGGCACGGTCACCGTCGAGGTGCAGGGCTGCCGGCTGCGGCGTACCCAGCTCAGCACGGTCCTGCCGCTGGAACACTTCCGCACCGAACTGCGCGCCCTGCCGCACGACGGCACGCCGGGCGCGCCCTGGCCGCTGGCCGGCCCCGTGCAGCTCACCGACGCGGTCGCCGGCCGCGTCGCCGAGCTGCGTACGGCCTGGCGGGCCCTGGACCACGCCGGGTTCGCCGACCGCGCGGAGGCGTCGTTCGCCGCCGCCCTGGCCGCCGCCCTGGAGGAGATCGCCGGCCCGGCCGGTCCCGAACTCGGCATGGACGACCTGGCGCAGGCGGGCGTGACGGGACGCGGCACGGCGATGGTGCAGCACGCCCTCCCGCTCCTGGAACGCCACGGCCTGGCCCGGCGCACGGGCCCGGACCGCTTCCACCTGACCGGGCGGCCTCCCACCGGGCCGCAGGCCGCGTTCTTCGGGCAGGCGACGCCGTTCGCCGCCGAACAGGCCCTGACCGCGCTGTGCGTACGCCACCTGACCCCTTTGCTGCGCGGCGCGTACGACCCCGCCGAACTGCTGCAGTCCGGCGGCGGCGCCGAACTGCTGGAGCAGATGCACGACATCGCGCCCCTGTGCCTGCACGGCAACCGGCTCATCCGCGCCGTGGCCGAGGAGGTCGTCGCACGCTGGCCGGCCGGCCGGCCGCTGCGCGTCCTGGAGGTGGGCGCGGGCAGCGCCGGCACCGCCGCCATGCTGCTGCCCGTCCTGCCCGCCGACCGCACCCGCTACCTGGTCACCGACGTCGACGAGGTCGTCCTGGCGCGGGCGCAACGACGGCTGGCCGGGTCCGACATCGTGGACTTCCACCGCTTCGACCTCGACGCCGACCCCGACGGGCAGGGCCTGCAGCCGGGCTCGTTCGACCTGGTGATCGCCGCCCACACCCTGCACCTGTCCGCCGACCTCACCGCCACGCTCGCCCGCCTGTCGCGGCTCCTGGCACCGGGCGGGCACCTGCTGGCCGTCGAACCCCACCGGCCGCCCGTCGCGGCCTACGCGGGGATGCTGCCCGGTTACTGGGGCCACGCCGACACCGAACTGCGGCCGCACTCGCCACTGGTCGAGGCCGAACGCTGGCCGCAGGTCCTGGCCCAGGCGGGATACCACGAGGTCGCGCACCTGGCCGACGACGAACCCGGCCGCGCCTCCTGCTCGCTCCTGCTGGCCGCCGCCCCCGGCACGGCCCTGGCCCCGCAGCGGCCCCCGCTCGACACCGCGCAGACGTGGATCGTCGTCGCCGACCGCACCGACCCCGGCGACGGGACCCGGGAGCCGGCCCTGGCCGACGCGCTGACCCGCCTGATCGCCGGGCAGTGCGCCGCCGAACGCGCCGACGCCGACGAGGACGCGGCGCGGCTCCTGGCCCGCGTCCCACAGGACGCCACCGCCGTCACCTTCGTCCTCGTCGTGGAAGACCCGCCCGGCCGGAGCGAGGCCAAGCCGCCCGAGACCGTCGTCGGGGAGGTCACCGGCCACATCGCCACCCTGCGCGCCGTCGCACAGGCCTGCGCCCAGCTGCCGCCGTCCACCACCGCGACGCTGTGGCTGGTCACCGGCGAATGCGCGGCCCTGCCCGGCCCCGGCGGCGACACCACGCCGCTCGCCTCGGCCGTGTGGGGCGCGACCCGCACCCTGGCCAACGAACACCCCCGCCTGCGGATCCGCCGCGTGTCGCTGCACCGCTGCGACACCACGGCCGACACCCCAAGCGACACCACGGCCAACACCGTGAGCGACGCCGTGAGCGACGCCGTGAGCGACGCCGTGAGCGACGCCGTGAGCGACGCCGAACGGGTGCTGGACGAGCTGGCCCGCCCCGGTGAGGAGGACGAGATCGTCCTGACCCGGCAGGGACGCTTCGTCGCCCGCACCCGCCGCGCCGCCGCACGCCCGCCCCGGCCCGCCAGCGCCGCCGCCACCAGCGCCACTACCACTGCCAGCGCCGTCAACGCCACCGTCGGCGCCACCGCCGGCGCCAGCGCCGTCACCAGCCCCACCGGCGCCACCGCCAGCACCGCTGCCAGCGCGACCGCTGGCGGTGGTGGGCACCGGCTGACCGTGCGCGATCCCGGGCCGGCCTACCGCCTGACCTGGCAGCTGCTGTCACCGCCGTCGCCCGGCCCCGGCCAGGTGCTGATCGAGCTGCGCGCCGCGGGCCTGAACTTCCGCGACCTGGTTCACGCCGTCAACCTGCTGCCCGGCGAGGCGCTCGAAGGATTCTACGGCGGCTTCCCGCTGGGGTTGGAGGGCGCCGGAGTGGTCACCGCCGTCGGCCCCCAGGTGACGGGCCTTCGGCCCGGCGACCGGGTGCTGGCCGCGCAGGCCGTGGGCGTGGGCACCCACGCCGTCGTCCCGGCCTGGGCCGTGATGCCGGTGCCCGAGCACCTGACCTTCACCGAGGCCGCCACGATGCCCATGGCCCACCTGACCGCCCGTGCCGGGCTGAGCCACGCCGGCTCGCTGCGGGCCGGCGAGACGGTCCTCGTCCACAGCGGCGCCGGCGGGGTCGGTCTGGCGGCGATCCAGTACGGCCGCCGGACCGGCGCCCACGTCATCGCCACCGCCGGCACGCGCGCCCGGCGCGCCTTCCTGCGCGCACAGGGCGTCGAGCACGTGTACGACTCCCGCAGCCTGGACTTCGCCGAGCAGATCATGGAGCTGACCGGCGGACGCGGCGTGGACGTGGTGCTCAACTCGCTGGTCGGCGAAGCCCTGATCCGCAGCGTGGAGATCCTCGCGCACGGCGGCCGGTTCGTCGAGATCGGCAAGCGCGACATCTTCGCCGACCACCGCCTGCCGATGCGTCCCTTCGGCAACAACATCGCCTTCATCGGCCTGGACGTGGGCACGCTCCTCACCCAGGACCCCGACCGCTCCGCCCGCGCGATGGCCGAACTGGCCGGCGACGTGACCGCCGGCCGCGTCACGCCGCTGCCGCACACCGTCTACCCGGCCTCCCGCGTCGCGGACGCCTTCGCGGCGATGCGCCATTCACGGCACATCGGCAAGATCGTCATCTCGTTCGACGCCGCCGACGAACCCGTGCTGGTCGAGACCGGGCCCCGCCCGCCGCATCTGGACCCGCAAGGCACCTACCTCGTCAGCGGCGGGCTGGGCGGGTTCGGCGCGGCGAGCGCCCGCTGGCTCGCCGCCCGCGGCGCCCGCCACCTGGCCCTGGTCGGCCGCCGCGGGCCCGACAGCCCCGAAGCGGCCGGCCTGCTGCGCGACCTCGCCGAACTCGGGGCGGCCCCCCACGTGTACGCGGCCGACGTCAGCGACCGTACGGCGATGAGCCGCATCGTCGAGCAGGCCCGAGCCGAAGGCCGCCCGCTGCGCGGCGTCGTCCACGCGGCCATGCACCTCGACGACGACCACATCGGCGACCTCACCGACGACCGGGTCGCGGCCGTGCTCCGGCCCAAGATCGGCGGAGCGCTGGTCCTCGACGAGGTGACCGCCCAGGAAAAACTCGACCTGTTCCTGCTGTACTCCTCGGTCACCACCACGCTCGGCCACGTCGGGCAGACCTCGTACGTGGCCGCCAACCAGTTCCTCGAGGCGCTGGCCCGACGCAGGAGAGCCCGCGGGCTGCCCGCCCTGACAGTCTGCCTCGGCGCGCTGGCGCAGACCGGCGTCGTGGCCCGCGGCGCCGGCGACCGGCTGGCCGCGTTCGGCATCGAGGCCGTCACCCCGGCCGAGGCGTTCACCGCGATCGAGGACATGCTCGCCGGCGGCGCGGACGTGGCCGGTGTGGGCCGCTGCGACTGGAGCAGGCTGCGCCAGGTCCTGCCCGCCCTGGACCGGCCCCGCATGTCGCCGGTCATGCCGGCGGCCACCACGCAGGAGGACGTCAGCCCCGAGCAGATCGCCAGGGAGCTCGAGGCGATGGACGCCGACCAGGTGCTGGCCTACCTCACCGAGCACATCCCGCGGCTGCTGGCCTCGATCCTGCAGATGCCGTCCGAGCAGATCGCCCACGACCGCAAGCTGGAGGACTACGGGATGGACTCGCTGATGGGCGCGCAGGTGCTGGCCGCGCTCCGCCACCAGTACGGCATCGACATCCCGCCGATGGAGATCCTGCGCAGCGGCGGCACGGTCGCCGACCTGGCCGCTCTCGTCCTGGACCGGCTGCGCCCGCAGCCTGCCACGGCGGCAGGCCGGTAGCAGCCAGGGACAAGGCGCCGCTGTACGGGGAAGTCCCGGCTGCGGCGAGACGAAGAAGGAGGAGGAGCGCTCATGCCGGCCGGTGTCCGCCGCCGAAACCGCCACGGCGCCCCTCCTCCCGCTCCTCCCTCCGC
>NZ_SMLD01000221.1:0-13680 GCF_004352805.1 Nonomuraea mesophila | reverse complement strand
ACCGCCGAGCGCCGCCGCCACCCGGTGGATCTTCTCCGTGGCGATCAGCGCGTAGGCGCACAGGAAGACCGCCACCGCCAGCCATGCGGTCACGCTCACGCGGCCACCGCCCGGTCCAGCAGCGCCTCACGGGCGGTACGGCAGTTCAGCGGGTCAACGGCCGGAGAATGGCATGCCAGATCGCGTGCGCGCACCCGAAAGCCTCTTTCATGAACGACGACGAGAATCGCCGACCAGACTTCCCGGCACACCTGCCCCACAACGTATCAACCATCCGCAAACAGTGCCGACCGGGCACCTCTGTCGGATCGAGGGGCCGCCCGTTCGTCTATGAGGTGAGGGCGATGCCCGCGACGCCCTCACCGACCGACCCAAGGAGCGAGCGCGTCATGAATCCCACGTTGAACACGATCGACATCCTGGTGTCCGACCTGGACGCCGCCATCGCCTTCTACGCCCGGCTGGGGCTGGAGTTCAAGGTCGATGAGCATTCATCCGAGCACGCCGGCTGCGACCTGCCGAGCGGGCTGCACGTCATGCTGGACACCGAGGGCTTCCGCACGCCCTTCCTGCCCGGCTGGAGCGCGCCCTCCGGCGGCCCGCGTACGCTGCTGTGCTTCGAGTTCGACGCCCCCGCCGAGGTGGACGCCAAGTACGCCGAGCTCGTCGAGGCCGGACACCGGGGGATCGCCGAGCCGTTCGACGCGTTCTGGGGCATGCGGTACGCCACGGTGGCCGACCCCGACGGCAACGGCATCGACTTGTACGCCGCCCTTGCGGCACGCTGACCACGACAACACTGAGGAGAACGAACGTGAAGTACGTGCTGATGTTCGTCGAGACCGAGGAGTTCGCGGAGCGCCTGCAGGCCATGGGCGACCTGGAGCGTGAGGCCGCCTACGCGGCCGTCACGCAGTGGTTCGCCGACCACGCGGACAAGATCACCGGCCATGTCCACCTGGCGCCGGTGCACACCGCCACCACGGTACGCCTGGACCCGGGCGAGCCTGTCGTGACCGACGGGCCGTACGCCGAGGGCAAGGAGGTGGTCAGCGGATTCGCCGAGGTCGAGGTGGCCGACCTGGACGAGGCGCTGAAGATCGCTCGTTCCTGGCCGGCCTGCCCGGTCGTGGAGATCCGCCCCGTCTCATGAACGAGCGGGTGAGCCAGGAGGTGCTGGCGCGCGTGGTGCGCGAGCACGCGGGCCGGCTGGCCGCCTCCCTGGCCTCGCTGCTGGGCGACTTCTCCGCAGCCGAAGACCTGGTGCAGGACGCCGTCGAGACCGCGCTGCGGCGCTGGCCGGACGAGGGCATCCCGCGCAGGCCGGACGCCTGGTTGTTCACCGTGGCCCGGCGGCGCGGGCTCGACGTGCTGCGCAGGGAGTCGAACTACCGGGCCAAGCTCGCCCAGCTCACCTGGTCGGCGCCCGCCACGACCGACGACCGGCTGCGGCTGGTCTTCATGTGCTGTCACCCGGCGCTGTCGCGGGCCGCGCAGATCGCGCTGACCCTGCGCGTGGTGTGCGGGCTGTCCACCGCGCAGATCGCCGCGGCGTTCCTGGTGCCGGAGTCCACGGTGGCGCAGCGCATCACCCGCGCCAAACGCAAGATCGGCGAAGCGGGGATCCCGTACCGCCTCCCCGCCGACGAGGAGCTGCCGGAGCGCGTCAACGAGGTGCTGGCGGTCATCTACCTGCTGTTCAACGAGGGCTATCTGTCCAGTACGCCGGAACGGGCGCAGGCACGCGACCTGGTCGACGACGCCGAGTGGCTGGCCGCGCTGCTGGCGAACCTGCTGCCGAAGGAGCCGGAGGCGGCCGGGCTGCTGGCGCTGATCCGGTTGCACCGGGCGCGCGGCCCGGCCCGCTTCGACCACCAGGGCCACCTGGTGTTGCTGGCCGACCAGGATCGCGGCCTGTGGGACCGGCAGGCCATCGAACAGGCCACCGCACTCCTCACCCGCACGGCCCGCGCCCACAGGCGTCCGGGGCCGTACCAGTTGCAGGCGGCGATCGTGGCCTGCCACGCCGAGGCCGGCACGTTCGCCGCCACCGACTGGGCGCAGATCCTCGTGCTGTACGACATGCTGCTGCACCTGGCGCCCTCACCCGTGACGCGCTTGCACCGTGCCGTGGCCCTGCGGCACGTCAACGGCGCCGGGGAGGCCCTGACCGAGCTGGACGACCTCGGCAAGGAGCTGGAGGGCTATCCGCTCTGGCACGCCACCCGAGCCGAACTGCTGCGCGCCCTGGACCGTGACCAGGAGGCCCGGCGGGCCGATCGGCGGGCGCTGGAGCTGACCACCAACCCGGCCCAGCAGGCGCTGCTCAAGCAACGCCTCGGCTGGGGCTGAACGCCACGACATACCTGCGCTATACCGGCCCTTCGTAGCGTGCCTCCGTCGGAACTGCACGTCCGCACGTGTGCAGGTCATCCCTTTGGAAAGGATTCGTCGTGGCTCGCATGGTACGTGGCCTGACCGTTGTGACCGCCGCTCTCGCTTCGATGGCCGTCAGCGCCATCGCCGCGCCGGGCGCGTCCGCTGATGAGCCGACCCTGCCGAAGCCTCCCCGGTATGTCTACGACGTCAAGATCACCTCGACCACGACGGGTTCGAGGGACACGAGCAAGCTGCTGGCCACCTGCTCCGCCGGAGTCGGCGGCACCTGCTCGATCTCGCGGACGTTCGAGGTCACCCGCACGATCCAGGTGTCCCTCGGCGTTTCCCGCAACTTCGTGGCGTCCGAGATCAATTTCAGCTCGGCCAAGTCGAAGTCCGTACGGGCGACGTGCAACTCACCGAAGTTCACGTCGAGCTCGCAGCTGTATCGGGCCTATCCCGGGGGCACGAGACGGTGGTACACGATCACCCGGAAGCTCTATGTCGGCGACAAGGTGAAAGAGACCAGGAAGACCGGCCCGCACATGGCGTTCGACCCCAAGGGTGTCTCCTGCGTCTTGGGGTCGAAGCGGTAACGGCTCCTGACCGTGGGCCCGCCCGTACGGCGGCGATCTCGGCCCTTGAAGCGCTGCGCCTGCGACATCGCTGATCTGTTCAAGGAAATCTCGGGGAGTGTCTGGTGTCCTATCTCATTGCCGCAGTGGTCCTGGTGGGGCTGCTGGGACTGGCGAACCTGCTGCTGCTCATCGGCGTGATCCGGCGGCTGCGCATGACACAGGACGCATCCCAGCTGCCGCCGGAGGGGCTGCAGCCGGGTGAGACGATCCCCGACTTCACCGCCACGGCCACCGACGGCGAGCCGGTCTCCGCGGCGTACCTGCGGGGCAACGCCCTGATCGGCTTCCTGTCCCCCGGCTGCGGGCCCTGCCGGGAGTTGCTGCCGGAGTTCGTCAAGGAGGCCGGGAGGTCCTCGGGGCCCGTGCTCGCCGTCGTGGTCGCCACCCCGCAGGACGATCCCGCGATGGACATCAAGCGGCTGGAGAAGGTGGCGCGCGTCGTGACCGAGGCGCCCCACGGTCCGGTCCAGCAGGTGTTCAAGGTGTCCGGCTACCCGACGGTGCTCACGACCGACGCGACGGGCACCGTGGTCTTCAGCGACGCCGCCCTGCCCCACCAGGTGCACGCATGATCGGTACGGCCCGCGCGGCGGCCGACGTCGCGCTGCGGACGGCGCCAGGGATGCTGGCCGTGTTCGTCCTGGTGATGCTGGTCGAAGCGGTGACGCCGATCGCGATGGCCTGGCTGACCAAGCTGGTCGTGGACGGCCTGGCGGGCGGCGGGCCGATCGTGGAGCTGGTCACGTTCGCTGTCATGCTGGCCGTGACCGGTGTGCTGATCGCGGTGCTCCCCCAGGTCAACCAGTACCTGGGCAACCAGATGGGCCGGGCGTTCACCGCGCGGACCACTGCGCGGCTGTTCGCGGCGACGTTGCGGTTCGCCGGCCTGAAGCCCTTCGAGGACCCGGAGTTCCATGACCGGCTGCGGCTGGCGCAGAGCAGCCTGCAGTCCGGCCAGAGCATCGTCTCCGGCTCGTTCGGCGCCATCCGGTCATCGATCACCCTGCTGGGGATGCTCGGCTCGCTCCTGGTGATCAGCCCGGTCCTGACCGGGATCGTCCTGCTGACCGGGGTGCCCGCGCTGGCGGCCCAGCTCCGCATGTCCCGCCGCCGCGCCTCGCTGATGTGGGAGATCGGCCCGATGGAGCGCCGCCAGATGTTCTACGGCTCGCTGCTCGGCACCGTCGAGGCCGCCAAGGAGATCAGGCTGTTCAACAGCGGCAGATTCCTGCGCGGCCGGATGATGACCGAGTTGCAGAACGCCAACGCCGCCCACCACCGGATGGACCTCAAGGAGCTGGCCGTCGAGGGCGCGCTGACGCTGATGGGCGCGGCGGTCGCCGGAGGCGGGCTGGTCTGGGCCGTGATCGCCGCCAGGTCCGGCGCGCTGAGCGTGGGCGACGTGTCCCTGCTGATCGCGGCCGTCGCGGCGGTCCAGGGCGCTCTCAGCAACCTGGTCGGCGGCATCGCCTCCCTGCACCAGGACCTGCTCATGTTCGGCCACTACGTGGCGGTGACCCGGGCGGAGCCCGACCTGCCGGTCCCCGCCGATCCCCGGCCGCTGCCCCGGCTGGAGCACGGCATCCGCTTCTCCGACGTCTGGTTCCGTTACAGCGACCGGCATCCGTGGATCCTGCGCGGCGTGAACCTGTTCATCCCCGCCGGCACGGCGGTGGCCGTCGTGGGGCTGAACGGCGCGGGCAAGAGCACCCTGGTCAAGCTGCTGTGCAGGTTCTACGACCCGCAGCGCGGCTCCATCACCTGGGACGGCGTGGACATCCGCCTGGTCCGCCCGGAGGACCTCAGGCACCGCCTCACCGGTCTGTTCCAGGACCACATGACCTACGACATGTCCGCGGCCGACAACGTCTCCATCGGCTTCGTCGCCGCCCGCGACGACCGTGAGCGCATCCGTGCCGCCGCGCGGCGGGCGGGCATCGACGACAAGCTGGCCTCGCTTCCCCGCGGCTATGACACCCTGCTCACCAGGATGTTCGCCGACGAGGACGAAGCCGACGACCCCCAGGTCGGCGTGCAGCTCTCGGGCGGCCAGTGGCAGCGCACCGCGCTCGCCAGGGCGATGTTCCGCGGCTATCGCGACCTGATGATCCTCGACGAGCCCTCCGCGGGACTCGACCCTGAGGCCGAGGCCGACGTACACGCCAGGACCCGGCACCAGCGCGAGGGCGCCACGAGCGTGCTCATCAGCCACCGGCTCAACACCGTCCGCGACGCCGACCACATCGTCGTCCTGGAGCAGGGCGCCATCGTCGAGTCGGGGACGCACGACCAGCTCATGGCCGCCCGCGGCCGGTACGCGCGGCTGTTCACGCTGCAGGCCCGGGGGTACATCGAGTCGCCTCAGGCGGTGGTCTCGTGATCCTCTGGCCGCTCGCCGGCGCCTGCCTGCTCGCCGCCCTGCTGGTACGCCTGCGCCGTACGTACTCCATCATCCGCGTCGACGGCGACAGCATGGCTCCGGCCCTGGTCGACGGCGACCGGGTCCTCGCCCGCCGCGTCCCGGCCTCCCGGTTGCGGCGCGACCAGATAGCGGTGGTCGCCGATCGGTCACCCCGCGGTGCGGGCTTGGTCATCAAACGCATTGCCGCGCTCCCGGGCGACCGGGTGCCCGAGATCGCGAAGGACGTCATCGCCGACGAGCGCGTGCCCGAAGGGCGGCTCGTCCTGCTCGGGGACAACGCGAGCACCAGCTACGACTCCCGCGCCCTCGGCTTCTTCCCGCTTTCCGATGTCCACGCCGTCGCCGTAAGGAAGGCGACGGCGGCACCCCGAGAAAAGGAGAGAGATGAAAACCATAGGAACCCTCGCGGATCGCGCCCTGAGCTGGGTGATCCCCGCAGACAGGGCCTCCGCCGCCGACTGCCCCTATGACGGGTACTCCTACTGGACCCGCTGCTACCCCAACCCCGCCTGCGGCACCTACGGGTACGAGAAGACCAGGCGTATCTGCCGCTGCCCTCCGGGCTCTCCCTGCTTCTGGGAGAAGTACCCCAAGCGCCAGTGCTGCAGCTGATCGGATAGCGGCGGCCGGGCTCTCCCGGCCGCCGCGCCGGAACCATGCGAGCGCCGGTCGATCATCCGGTCAGGGTGTCCGGCCGGAGCATCTCCTTCCGGAGAACCGGCGCTCAGCCGGTCGTGGCGATGCCGTCGAGCAGCGCCACCTCGTCGTCGCTCAGCCGCAGGGCGCCCGCCGCGACGTTCTCCTCCAGGTGCGCGCGGTTGCCGGTGCCGGGGATGGCGAGGATGTGGTCGCCGTGGTGCAGGGTCCAGGCGAGCCGTACCTGTGCCGGGGTCGAGCCGTGGGCCGCCGCGACCTTGGCGACCTCGGCCTGGCCCGTCTCGTCGTGGCCGCCGTGCGGGGTGGCGCCGGGGACCGAGGTCGCGACGGCGAAGAACGGCACGAACGCGATGCCGTGCCGGGCGCACGTCTCGACCAGGGCCTCGTCCTGCCGCTCCGTCAGGCCGTACCGGTTCTGCACGCAGACCACCGGCGCGATCGCCATCGCCTCGGCCAGCTGCTCCGCCGAGACGTTGGAGATGCCGAGGTGGCGGATCAGGCCCGCCTCGCGCAGCTCGGCGAGCGCGCCGAAGTGCTCGGCCACGGAGCCGGTCTCCTTGCCCATCTCGGCGCCCCAGCGCAGGTTGACGACGTCGAGGTGGTCGAGCCCGAGCTGGCGGATGTTCTCCTCGACCTGGCCGCGCAGCTGGTCCGGCCGCGCGTACTCGAACGCGCCGTCACGGGTGCGGCCTGGTCCGACCTTCGTGGTGAGGACCAGATTGTCGGGGTACGGCTGGAGCGCCGTGCTGATCAGCTCGTTGGCCGAGCGGGTGGGCGCGAAGTAGAAGGCCGCGGTGTCGATGTGGTCGACGCCGAGCTCGATGGCGCGGCGCAGCACGGCGATCGCGTCGCCGCGGTCCTTGGGCCTGTCGTCCCATGGCATGCCGGTCACGCGCATCGCGCCGAACCCGACGCGATTGACCGTACGGTCACCGAGCTGCCAGGTGCCCGCGGCGGCGGCGGAAGGTGTGCTGCTGGTGTTGTCGTGGTGAGTCGTCATGAATCCCAGCGTGCGGTCGCGCTCCCCGCTTGTCCGAGAATGGCAACATCCTGCCGAGCTGGCCGTTATGGGGTGGGCTCATGCAGAATCGATAGTGTGCGGATGAGCGACGGCCTCACGCGCGTGAGCGATGCGGTCACGGTCGTACGAGGCGAAGAAGAACTGTTCCAGCGGACGGGACACCTGCTCACGGCCGTCACCGACCTCGCGTGCGCAGCCAACGACCTGGCCACCTGGGCGGCCGACCACAGGGCGGACGAGCTCGATGCGGCGGCGATGAGACGCCGGGGCAGCGTGCGCATCCGCAAGATCTACCGGGCGGGGCTGCTGCTCGACTCGGTGTCCGCCCGCGAGCTCGCGCGTCGCCGCGACAGCCTCGGCGCCGAGGTCCGCATCACCACCGAGGAGATCAACGAGACGATCGTCATCGACCGCCGGCTCGTGATCCTGGCGGGCGATGTCAGAGCCGGTCAGCGCAGCTACAGCGTGATCACCCAGCCGGAGACCGTCCAAGGGGTGATCTCGCTGTTCGAGACGGCGTGGCGCTCGGCGACCGATCTCGCGGTCTACGACGCGCAGGTCGCCGAGATCCGCCGGCTGGCGCCCGCCGTGCTGGACCTGCTCAGCCAGGGCGTCAAGGACGAGGCCGCCGCCCGCCGGCTCGGCCTGGGCGTACGGACCTACCGCCGCCGGGTCGCCGAGCTGATGGACGCCCTCGGCGCCGCGACACGCTTCCAGGCCGGTGTCCGGGCCCGCGAGCTCGGCCTGGTCTAGGGCAGGAAGCCGGGCGGGTTCGTCCCCTGAGGTGAACGCGGCCACAATGGGCCGTACCTCACCAAGGAGAACAGGATGGCCAAATACCTGCTGCTCAAGCACTACCGCGGGGCCCCGGCCCCGGTCAACGACGTGCCGATGGACCAGTGGACGCCGGAGGAGTTGTCGGCCCACGTGCAGTACATGCGCGACTTCGCCGCCCGTCTCCAGGAGACCGGGGAGTACGTCGGCCACCAGGCGCTCGCCCCGGAGGGCACGTTCGTCCGCTACGACGGCGAGGGACGGCCGCCGGTCACCGACGGCCCGTTCGCCGAGACCAAGGACCTGATCGCCGGCTGGATGATGATCGACGTCGAGTCCTACGAACGGGCGCTGGAGCTGGCCGGCGAGTTGTCCGCGGCTCCGGGCGCGGGCGGCAGGCCGATCCACGAATGGCTCGAACTGCGCCCGTTCCTGACCGAGTCCCTGACCACGGAGTGACGCATGGTTGACGAGGCCCTGCTGCGGGCCCTCACCCCCACGGTGATCGCCGTACTCGTCCGTCGCGGAGCCGACTTCGCCTCGGCCGAGGACGCCGTACAGGACGCCCTGGTCGAGGCCGTGCGCGTGTGGCCGGACGACCCGCCGCGCGACCCCAAGGGCTGGCTGGTCACGGCCGCCTGGCGTAAGTTCCTCGACGCCGTCCGCGCCGACACCTCCCGGCGCAACCGCGAGCTGCGCGTCGAGGACGAGCCCATGCCAGGACCGGCCCAGGTGGCCGACGACACGCTCCAGCTGTACTTCCTGTGCGCGCACCCGTCCCTGACCCCGGCCTCGGCCGTCGCGCTCACGCTGCGCGCCGTCGGCGGGCTGACCACACGGCAGATCGCGCAGGCCTACCTCGTGCCCGAGGCGACCATGGCCCAGCGGATCAGCAGGGCCAAGCGCACCGTCTCGGGGGTCCGCCTCGACCAGCCGGGCGACATGGCCACGGTGCTGCGCGTGCTCTACCTGGTCTTCAACGAGGGTTACTCCGGCGACGTCGACCTGGCCGGCGAGGCCATCCGGCTCACCCGCCAGCTCGCGGCCGCGACCTACCACGAGGAGGTCGCGGGCCTGCTCGCGCTCATGCTGCTGCACCACGCCCGGCGCCCGGCACGGACCGGTTCCGACGGCAGGCTGGTGCCTCTCGCCGAGCAGGACCGCGGCCTGTGGAACACCCGCCTGATCGCCGAGGGCGTCGACGTGCTCCAGGCGGCGCTCGCCCGCGACCGCCTGGGCGAGTTCCAGGCCCAGGCGGCCATCGCCGCGCTCCACGCCGACGCCCGTACGGCCGAGGAGACCGACTGGGTGCAGATCGTCGAGTGGTACGACGAGCTGGTGCGCCTCACCGGCAGCCCGGTGGCCCGCCTCAACCGGGCCGTCGCGGTCGGCGAGGCCGACGGCCCGCGGGCCGGCCTGGCGGCGCTGGCGGAGCTCGACCCCGCCCTGCCCCGCCACGCCGCCGTCGCGGCGTACCTGCACGAGCGTGACGGGGACCGGGTGACCGCGGCGCGCCTGTACGCCGAAGCCGCCCGATCGGCTCCCAGCCCGGCCGAACGCGAGCACCTCACGCGGCAGGCCGCACGGCTGCGCGGCAGTGCGGCGGACGACGGGCACTCCCCCGCCCGGTAGGAACCCGTACCGCGATCACCAGGCGCTGGTCAGCACGGTGACGGCCGGAAGCGGATCTGCGCCGTCCGTGCCCGGCTCGCGGCCCCGGGCGTCAGCGGTGCAGCAGCAGCGGCAGGGTGCTCCAGCCGTGCGCGATGAAGGACGGGACGTGCCCCACCTCGCTCTCGTCCACCGCCAGCCGCAGGTCAGGGAAGCGGGCGAACAGGGCGGGCAGGGCGGTGAGCGCCTCCTGGCGGGCGAGCGGAGCTCCGATGCAGCGGTGCACCCCGATGCCGAACGCCAGGTGCTCGGCGCTCTCCCTGGTCGGGTCGAACCGGTCGGCCTCCTCGCCGTGCTGGTCGGGGTCGTGCCCGGCCGCCATGTAGCTGGTGATGATCGCGTCGCCCGCCTCGATCCGTACGCCGGCGATCTCGATCGGCTCGATGGCGAAGCGCAGCGGCAGGTTGGCGATGGACGGCGCCCAGCGCAGTGTCTCCTCGATCACCGCGTCCCACGTGATCTCCCCCGCCAGCACCCGGCGGAGGTGGTCCGGATGGGTGAGCAGGGCGTGGACGGCGTTGCCGATCAGGTTGACGGTGGTCTCGTGCCCGGCCGCGATCAGCAGCAGGAGGGTGTCGCACAGTTCGGTGTCGCTGAGCGAGTCGCCCGTGTCACGGACGTTGATCAGCTCCGTGGTCAGGTCGTCGCCCTGGTGCTCGCGCTTGTACGCGACCAGCGCGGGCAGCACGGTGGCGATCTGGGCCGCCGTGGCCGCCGCCTGCTCCGGCGTCGCCGTGGTGTCCATGATGGCCTCCATGACCTGGGCCATCTCCTCCCGCATGTGCTCGGGAACCCCGAACAGTTCGCAGATCACGCGCATCGGCAGCGGGTGGGCGTAGGCGGCGCGCAGGTCGACGGGCCGGCCGGGCGGCTGCGCGGCCATCGCGTCCAGCAGCTCCGCGACGATCTTCTCGACGATCGGCTGCATGGCCCTGGTACGGCGCGCGGTGAAGCTGGGGGCGATCAGCTTGCGCAGCCGGCGGTGTTCGTCGCCGTAGGCGCTCAGCATGTTGGACACGCCGATCCAGGTGATGATCCAGGACCAGCCCGGCGTGGTGAGCGCCTGGTCGAGCCGGCCCCAGTGCCGCTTGTCCTTGCTCACCATCGGGTCGAGGATGAGCTGCTTGAGCAGGTCGTGCCGGGTGACCGCCCAGGCCGGGATGCCTCCCGTGAGCTCTACGAGGACCAGGGGGCCGAGGTCGCGTAGTCGCCGGACCTCCCCGGGGAGGTCGGTGCCGAAGGGGTCGAGGACGACGGGGGCTGAACTGCCCAAGGGGATTCTCCTGGCTGGTCAGGGCGAATGGGGGTGAAACGCACCGGCAGGTGTGCCAGCGCGCGGTGGAACGGCCCGGGCCGCCAGGAGAGCTCCTCCCGAGGCACGGTCAGTTCCAGGTCGCACAGATGGGAGGTCAGGCGTTCGATCGCGGTCATCGCGATGATCATGGCCGGGTCGCTGGCCGGGCAGCGGTGCGCCCCGGCGCCGAAGCCCAGGTACGCGCCGCCGTCGGAGCGCAGTTCCTCGGGCACGTTGGTGGGCTCGGTGTTGGCCGCGGCGTAGGAGACCAGGACCAGCTCGGCCGGCTGGATCCAGGTGCCGTGGAAGTGCACGGGCTGGAGCACGAAGTACGGGCCGTAGTTCGACATGGCCGGCTCGGCGCGCAGGGCCTCCATCAGGGCGTCGTACGTGCCGAGCGCGCCGTTGGACAGCGAGGTGTAGTAACGGTCGTCGCTGACCATCCGGGAGATCGTGTTGGAGATCAGGTTGGCCGTGGGCTCGTAGGCGGCGGCTATCACCAGCACGAGGGTCTCGGCCAGCTCGTCGGGCTGGAGCGCGGCCGGATGGTCGATGAACCAGGAGGTCAGGTCGTCGCCCCGCTGGGCGTGCTTGGACTGGACCAGCTCGCCGATGTAACGGCTGAACGCTTCGCTGCCCTGCGCGCCCTTCTCGCCGTCCGCCTCCATCATGTCCGCCAGGGCCTGGATCAGGCCGGCGCTCGCGGAGTCGGGCCGTCCGAAGAGCTGGTTGAAGATGCGGGCCGGGATGAGCGCGGCGAACTCGGAGACCAGGTCCGCCTCGCCTCTCGCGGCGAACTGGCTGATCAGCGAGTCCGCCACCGAGATCACCAACTGGCGCAGCTTGTGCGGCTGGACCAGGTCGAAGCAGTCGGAGATCACCTTGCGGAACCTGGCGTGCTCGGCCCCGTCGGTCATCAGCGCGTTCGGCCGGTAGCCGAGCATGGCGACCGGTCCCGCGGCCTCGGGGGTGTCGGGCAACCGCGCCTGCCAGGCCTTGCCGTTCTTGCTCCAGACGCCGCCGACGTTGGTGAGCACGTCCAGGGCGGCCTGGTAACCGATCACCAGGTGGGCCTCGATACCGGGGGCGATCTCCACGGGCGCCACCGCGCCGTGCCGGCGGCGCAGCTCGGCGTAGATGGCCTGCGGGTCCCGCGCGTAGTCCGGTCCGTACAGGCGGCCCGCGTCGGGCATGTAGCGCAGGGTCATGACAACACCAGCTCTCTGATGTGCTCCACCAGCGCGATCAGGGAGGCGCGGGCGGATGCGGGGTCGCGTGCGTCGCACACCACCAGAGGCGTGTGCGCGTGGAGGTCGAGCGCTTTGCGCAGGGCGTCCGGCGGGTAGTCGGGCGAGTCGGGGAAGTGGTTGACGGCCACCGCGTAGCGGATGCCGGCGCTCTCCACCAGGTCGAGGACGGCGAAGCTGTCGTCGATCCTGCGCGTGTCGGCCAGCACCAGGACCCCCAGCGCGCCGCGGACCAGCTCGTTCCACAGGACCTGGAACCGGGTCTGTCCCGGCGCCCCGAACAGGTACAGCACCACGCCCGGCATGGTGAGGCGGCCGAAGTCGATGGCGGTGGTCGTGGTCGTCTTCTCGTTCACGCCGGTGAGGTCGTCGACCAGCGTGCCCGCCTGGGTGAGCACCTCCTCGGTGTTGAGGGGCTTGATCTCCGACAGAGCGTCCACCAGGGTCGTCTTGCCCACGCCGAACGGCCCTGCGATGACCAGCTTGACCGGTATGTGTTCAGTACTGATGCGGCTGTCAGAGAGCGCGGAGGCCACTGAGCACCAACTCCAAGATCTCAATGTCGGGCAGGTCGGTGGCGGGCGGATCGCGGGTCAGCAGTGTTCCGCCTCCGGCCAGCCCGGCGACCAGCAACCGCACCACGCAGTACGGCAGGCCCAGGTGCGCGGCGCACTCGTACACCGACAGGGGCCCGTCCCCGAGCAGGGACACCAGGTGCGACCCCGGAGGGTCCAGCCCGTTGGTGGCGGCGTCGGGCGCGACGTACACCAGGGTCGTGCGCTCGACGTTGAGGTGCTCGGGCACGGTCAACCTCGCGGCGGCCATGTAGTCCGGGACGACCCGCCGCCGTTGCCGTCCGGAGGTCATGTCCGGACGCCCGGCACCCTGGCCGCGCTGGCCTCGTCGAGGGCCTTGATCAGCTTCTGCACCTGGAGCTGCACCTCGTAGGCCAGTGCGCCGATGTTGACGACGCCGGTGGCGGCGACCACGATGGCCGCGCGGTCGCCGGCCGGGGCGACGTAGTAGTAGCCGCTGCCTGCGGAGATGACGATGTCCACGACCTCGTCGTCGGTGCCGTTGCTCAGGCCCGCGCACAGGGCGCGCGCCGCTCCCAGCACGGAGCTCGTCATGGCGGCGGCCCGCTCGCCGCTCTCGGTGGTCACGTCGGCCGAGCCGCCGAGGATGAGCCCGTCACGGCTCAGCACCACGCCGCTGACGACACCGGGCAGTGCGAGCAGCGGTGACAGGACCCAGGACACGTCAAGGGGCAACGGGCGGCCCTTGGCCTGAGCACGGCCTGAAGCGCTGTGAGCGTCCATGGAAACGGTCATTTCCCTTCGGTTATGTCGTGCTGCTCGGACGGGAGCGCTTCGCGGCGGCCCGCCTCGGCTCCCACCTGGAAGTCACCCCACCGCTTCTGGGCCTCTTCCGGGGTGGTGAGCAACCTGCCACCCGTACCGTCGGAATGGCCTCCTGTGGTGGTCGTGGGGCTGGACGCGGCACGCGGCGTCTGGCGGCGGCGCTGCGGCAGCGGCGCCAGGTCCTCCGCCTGCCGTTGCTGGGGGGCTGTCGGGGGC
>NZ_SMLD01000220.1:0-13886 GCF_004352805.1 Nonomuraea mesophila | reverse complement strand
GGGCGGGTGCGCGCGCTCGTCCGCGCCGGTGACCCGGCCACGGTGGCGTACTTCCGTTTCCACGCCGCCGACCACGACGCCGACCTGACCCCCTGGCCGGCCGGAACTGTCACGGCGCTGGGTGACGCCGTGCACGCCATGCCGCCCACCGGCGGGCGGGCCGCGGCCACCGCCATCCGCGACGCCGGTCTCCTGGCCGAAGAGCTGGCCCGCGCGCACGCGGGGGAGTCCACCATCCCGATGGCCGTGCACCGCTACCAGAGCGCGATGGCCGCCTACGCGGGCGACGCGATCCGCACGTCGATGCAGCCGCTGGGCTGGGTGCACCGGCTCGCCGGCCCGGTCGGCACGGGGCTCGCCCGGCTGGGCCTGCCCGCTCTCGCCACGGCCGCCCGCCTCGGCCGCGGCGTCGCGGCCGCCCGCCCCGGCCGCGGCGTGACGGGAGTCCGGGGGGCCCGCGGTGCCTGAGCGGGAGTCCGGGGGGCCCGGGCCGCCTGAGCGAGGGCCCGGCTACGGGGCCTGGCCCGACGGTGAGCCTGACCTGCCGCTGTGGGAGCTGATCCAGACCTCCCACGTCGTCGCCAGAGGCTTCACCGCGCTCTTCGCCTCGGTCGGGCTCACCCCGACGCAGTTCGGCGTGCTGGCCACGCTCGCCGCCGGCGAGGACCTGACCCAGGCCGAGCTGGCGCGCGCGGTCATGGTGCGCCCGCAGAGCATGAACGAGCTGTTCGTGTCGTTGCTGAAGCGCGGCCTGGTCGACCGCGACGGGCCAGGGGGCCGCGGGCGCAGGGCCGGGCTGCGCATCACCGACACGGGCCGCGAACTGCTGGCCCGGGCGCAGCCCAAGGTGGAGGAGTTCAACGCGCCGGAGGCCATCGGCCTTTCCGCCGCCGAGGCCGCGGAGTTGTCGCGGATGTTGCGCGTCGTCCGCGACACCCTCGCGTGACCCTGGTCAGGGGGCGTAGCCGAGCACGTGGTCGCGCAGCAGGCGGCCGGCCTCGGGGTCGCCGCGGTCGAAGGCCTCGACGAGCGGCTCGTGGTCGGCGGCGTTCTCGTGCGGCCGCATCCTGAACAGCCGGATCGAGACGTGCGTCCACACCTCGATGCCCAGCGACTCCCACACCGAGGCCAGCACCGCGTTGCCGGACGCGGTCACGATCTCGCGGTGGAAGCCCACGAGGTGGCGCACCTGGCCGTCGAGCGAGCCGGCGGCGGCCGCCTCGTGCATGCGGGCCACGTGCGCCCGCAGCGCGGCGACGGACGGGCTGCCCAGGCGGGTGGCGGTCTCCTCCAGGCCCGCCCGCACCTGGTAGACCTCGCGCAGGTCGGCGGGGGTGAAGCCGCGGACCCGCGCGCCCTTGTTGGGCGAGGACTCGATCAGTCTGAGCGCTTCGAGCTCGCGCAGCGCCTCGCGGACGGGCGCCTGGCTGACCTGGAGCTCGGCGGCCAGGCGGCGCTCCACGATGCGGTCGCCCGGCCCCCAGCGACCGCTGATCATGCCCTCGACCAGCACGTCGCGGATCTCGTCACGCAGCGGCGGCCGCGCCACAGGCTCCACGGGGAAATCCTCTCATCATATGATCGATCATAGGGTGTTTAATGGAAGCATGCAGAGAGATCTGGATCCTCAGGAGACCGCCGAATGGCTCGAGTCGCTCGAGGCGGTCCGGCGGGAGGCCGGTCCCGAACGGGCCGGCTACCTGCTGCGCAGGCTGGCCACGAGCACGCGCTATCTCAACACGGTGCCCACGGCGGAGGAACCCGCCTACCCGGGCGACCTCGACCTGGAGGAACGTGTCGCGGCCTACGACCGGTGGAACGCCGCCACCATGGTCACCCGTGGCGCCAAGCTGGGGCTCGGCGGCCACCTGGCCACCTACGCCTCGGCCGCCTGGCTCTATGAGGTGGGGTTCAACCACTTCTTCCACGCCGGCCACGACCAGGTCTATTTCCAGGGACACGCCTCTCCCGGCGTCTACGCCCGCGCCTTCCTGGAAGGACGGCTGAGCGAGGAGCAGCTCGACCTCTTCCGCCGCGAGCCCGAGGGCGGCCTGCCGTCCTACCCGCACCCCAGAGCCATGCCGGACTTCTGGCAGTTCCCCACCGTGTCGATGGGGCTCGGCCCGCTCAACGCGATCTACCAGGCCAGGTTCAACCGCTATCTGCACAACCGCGGCATCAAGGACACCTCGCGCAGCCATGTCTGGGCCTTCCTGGGCGACGGGGAGATGGACGAGCCGGAGGCCACCGCCGCACTCACGCTGGCGGCACGGGAGGGCCTCGGCAACCTCACCTTCGTGATCAACTGTAACCTCCAGCGGCTCGACGGCCCCGTCCGCGGCAACTCCCGCGTCGTGCAGGAGCTGGAGAGCGTCTTCATGGGCGCGGGCTGGCACGTCGTCAAGGCGCTGTGGGGCGAGGAGTGGGACACCCTGCTCGGCTCCGACGAGCTGGTGGCCAGGCTCGGCGAGGTGCCGGACGGCCAGTTCCAGACGTACGCCGCCTCGTCCGGCGCCTACATCAGGCAGCACCTGTTCCACGGCCTGGACGTGCCGCACTCCGACGAGGACCTGAGGCGCATCGTCGGCGGCTCGCGGGCCGGCCACGAGCCGCGCAAGGTGTACGCCGCCTACCGCAAGGCCGTGGAGCACACCGACGCGCCCACCGTGATCCTCGTCCAGACCGTCAAGGGCTGGACGCTCGGCGCCGGGATCGAGGCGCGCAACGCCAACCACCAGATGAAGAAGCTCACGCAGGACGAGTTCCGCGTCATGGGCGAGCGGCTCGGCCTGCCCGTGCCCGACGGGGCGCTCGACGGCGAGCTGCCGCCCTACCTGCACCCGGGCCCCGGCTCGCCCGAGGCCCGCTACGTCGCCGAGCGCCGCGCCGCACTCGGCGGGCCGGTGCCCCGGCGCACGGTCTCCCACCACGCGCTGCCGCAGCCCGGCGAGCGGCCCTTCCGCGGCCTGGCCAAGGGCTCGGCGCAGCCGGTGGCCACCACGATGGCGTTCGTCCGGCTGATCAAGGACCTGATGAAGGAGCCGGAGACCGGGCGGCGCTGGGTGCCGATCGTGCCCGACGAGGCCAGGACGTTCGGCATGGAGTCGCTCTTCCCCACCGCGAAGATCTACTCGCCCCACGGCCAGCGTTACGACGCCGTGGACAGGGAGCTGCTGCTGTCGTACAAGGAGGCGGTCGACGGGCAGATCCTCATCGAGGGCATCACCGAGGCGGGGTCGATGGCGTCGTTCACCGCCGCGGCCTCCAGCTACGCCACCCACGGCGAGCCGATGATCCCCTTCTACATCTTCTACTCGATGTTCGGCTGGCAGCGGACCGGCGACCAGATGTGGGCCCTGGCCGACCAGCTCGGCCGGGGGTTCCTCATCGGCGCGACCGCCGGGCGCACCACGATGACGGGGGAGGGGCTGCAGCACGCCGACGGGCACTCCCAGCTGCTCGCCTCGGCCAACCCCGCGTGCCTGGCCTACGACCCCGCCTTCGCGTACGAGGTGGGGGTGATCGTGCGCGACGGGCTCAGGCGCATGTACGGCCCCGACGCCGAGGACGTCTTCTACTACCTGACCCTCTACAACGAGCCGAAGCCGCAGCCCGAGCTGCCCGAGGGCCGCGCGAAGGACGTCGAGGAGGGGATCGTCAAGGGCATCTACCGCTACTCCGCCCGCGGCGGCGCCGCCCACCTGCTGGCCAGCGGCACCGCGATCCACTGGGCGCTCGACGCGCAGCGGCTGCTGGAGGAGGAGTACGGCGTCGGCGTCGACGTGTGGTCGGTGACCTCGTGGAGCGAGCTGCGCCGGGAGGCCATGACCGCGACGGGCGTGCCCTACCTGCGGCAGGCCATGGCGGGGACGAGCGGGCCGGTGATCGCGGTCAGCGACTGGATGCGGGCGGTGCCCGACCAGATCCGGCCCTGGATCGACCGGCCGTGGACCTCGCTCGGCACCGACGGGTTCGGGTTGTCGGGGCCGCGGGAGGACGTACGCCGCCACTTCGGGGTGGACCCGCGCTCGATCGCGGACGCGGTGCTCAAGGCGGTCGAGGAGTAGGGCCGCCCGCCTGGGTCCTCCAGGCCGTTCGATATATTGCGGAATGCCGTGATCGCCCGAGGAGGAGACACCCATGGACGCCGATGAGTTCTTCGGCCGGCACCTCGGCCGCCTCCCGATCCTCGGCATCTTCCGCAACCTCGACCCCGAGGCCACCGTGGCGATGTGCGAGCGGGCGTGGGAGTTCGGGGTCGAGCTCATCGAGGTGCCCGTGCAGACCTCCGATGCGTTCCCGTCACTGCGGGCGGCCGTGGAGGCCGCGAAGGGGCGCGGCAAGAGCGTCGGCGCGGGGACGGTGACCACGGCCGCCCAGCTGGCGGCGGTGCACGAGATGGGCGCGGCGTTCACGGTCGCGCCCGGCCTGCATCCCGAGGTCGTCGCCGAGTCGCGCCGCCTCGGGCTGCCGCACCTGCCGGGCGTGGCGACCGCCACGGAGATCGCCGCCGCCCTCGCGCACGGTTTCACCTGGCTCAAGGCGTTCCCGGCCAAGCAGCTCGGGGCGGGCTGGATCACCGCCCAGCTCGCGCCGTTCCCCTCCGTGAGGTTCGTCGCCACCGGCGGCATCGACGCCGGTAACGCAGCCGCCTTCCTGGCGGCGGGGTGCCGCGCCGTCGCCGTGGGCTCGGCGCTCAACGACGACGAGGCACTGGCCAAGCTGCGCGCGAGCATCCCCGCCTGAGACCGCCCTCCCCCCACGGGACTGTACGGAGATTCTCCGTTCGTGGAACGATCCACAACTTGCGCCTGTCGAACCGTATGGCGTACGGTACGTCGTACGATTCACCATGGAGGTACTTTGACCGACATCCGGCCCTTCCGCCTCGAGACCGCCCAGGCCGACCTCGACGACCTGCGCGCGCGGCTCGATCGGGTGCGCTGGCCCGACGAGGCGCCCGGCCACGGCTGGCGTCTCGGCGTGCCCCTCGACCACCTCCAGCGCCTCGTCCGGCACTGGCGCACCGGCTACGACTGGGAGGCGGCGCAGGCCGAGCTCAACCGGCACGACCAGTTCGTCACCGAGATCGACGGGCAGCGCGTGCACTTCCTGCACGTCCGCTCCGCCGACCCCGGCGCGCTGCCGCTGCTCATCACCCACGGCTGGCCCAGCTCCCCGGTCGAATACCTCGACGTGATCGAGCCGCTCAGCCGCGACTTCCACCTGGTCATCCCGTCCCTGCCGGGCTACGGCCTGTCCGGCCCCACCCGCGAGACCGGATGGGGCTCCACCCGCATCGCCCGCGCCTGGCTGGAACTGATGACCCGGCTCGGCTACGAGCGCTTCGGCGTGCAGGGCGGCGACTGGGGCACGTGGATCTCGCGCGAGGTCGGCGTCCTCGCCCCCGAGCGGGTCGCGGGCATGCACGGCAACGGCATCATCTGCTTCCCCATCGGGGCTCCGGGCGAGCTCGACGGGCTGAGCGAGGTCGAGCAGGAGCGGCTGGCCTTCCGCGAGAGCTACCTGACCGAGCAGTACGCGTACAAGCTCATCCAGTCGGCCCGCCCGCAGACGTTCGCCTACGGCATGGCCGACTCCCCGGTGGCGTTGCTGGCCTGGTTCGCCGGCGTCTACCACGAGTGGAGCGACACGGGCATCGACACCGACCGGCTGCTCACCACGGTCATGCTCTACTGGCTGACCAACACGGCCGGCTCGGCCGCGCGCTCCTTCACCGAGACGCCCGACACCGAGACGGACACCGGCGTCGAATGGGAGCTCAAGCCCGCGACCGTGCCCACCTCCATCTCGGTGTTCCCGAAGGACATCCTGCGGCCGATCCGCCGCTTCGCCGAGCGCGACAACAACATCGTCGGCTGGGTGGAGCACGAGCGGGGCGGCACGTTCGCCGCGCTGGAGCAGCCGGAGACGTTCACCGCCGACGTACGCGCGTTCTTCGCGACCGTGCGCTGAGCAGGCGCCGCCACCCGTCCCGTCCCGGCCTGCCCGTCATGGCCGCCGGGTGGGTTGCTCCTCCTTGGCGTACTGGGCGGCCTGCAGCCGGTACATGGCGGCGTACGTGCCGCCCGCCCGGGTCACCGAGGTCAGCCGGTGCGTGATGAGGATCACCGTACGCTCCCGCTCGGCCAGCGCGGCCACCTTGTCGAAGACCTCGATCTCCGCCCGGTGCCGAGGGCCGAGGTCGGCTCGTCGAAGACGAGCACCGGCCTGCTCCTGGGCGCGGTATGGGGGGTGTGGCATTTCGTGCCCCTGGTGCAGGCCGGTCACTCGGCGGCGTGGATCGCCTGGTGGTCACGTGGCGGTCCGGGACGTGAGCGCGCCGGATAGCGTGTGCGCATGAGCGTGCGGTACTGGCGGGAGCCGCTGTGGGGCGGGGTGGACCTGATGCGGGCCCGGTTCACGGGCGACCGGTTCGCCCGGCACAGCCACGACACGTACGCGATCGGCGTCGTCGAGGAGGGCCTGGAGGAGATCGCCTTCCCCGACGGGCCGCGGTGCACCGGCGCGGGCGAGGTCGTCATGATCGACCCGGGCGTCGTGCACACCGGACGGGCGCGCACACCCGAGGGCTGGACCTACCGCGTCTGCTACCCCAGGCCCGACCAGCTGGCGGCCATCGCCGACGAGGTCGGCGCCGGCGGCGAACCGCCGGCGTTCACCACCTGGTCGGCCGCCGACGAGCACGCGTCCGCGCTGCTGCTGTCCGCGCACCGCGCGGCCGAGCAGGGGCAGCGGCTGGCCGCCGACTCGCTGCTGCGCGTCGTCATGGCCCGGTTGATCGGCGCGTACGCCGCCCGCGGGCCACGGCGGCGGCCCCTGGAGGCCGGCCGGGGCGTCGCCGCCAGGGCCCGAGAGCTGCTGCACGAGTCCCTGGCCGACCCGCCCGACCTGGGCCGGCTGGCCGCCGCCGCGGGCGCGGCGCCGTTCGCGCTGCTGCGTTCCTTCCGCCGCGCGTACGGGCTGCCGCCGCACGCCTATGTCGTCCAGCTGCGGGTCAGCCGCGCCCGCGAACTGCTGGAACAGGGCACGCCTCCGGCGGAGGCGGCGGCCGCCGCCGGGTTCTGCGACCAGTCGCACCTGTCCCGGCACTTCCGGCGCATGGTGGGGGTGACACCGGGCGCCTACCAGCGCGGGGTGCTGGCGGGCCGCCCGGCCAGGGGGCGCGGGTGAGCGGCGCCGGCGGGCCGCACGGCCGAGGGTCGTGCGTGAGCGCCGGCGGGCCGCACGTCACAGGCACGCGCGGATGACGCGCAGCGCCTCCTCCACGTGCTCGGCGCGGGTACGGGCGCTGAGCACGCACAGGCGCAGGTAGAACGCCCCCTCCAGCATGGTGCTCGACAGGTAGATCCGGCGCGTGGCGTTGATCCGGTCGAGCAGACGCCGGTTGGCGTCGTCGGAACCGCGCAGGCGGAACGGCACCACGCTGAGGTCCGGCTGCCACGGCACCTCCAGGCGCGGATCGGCCGACAA
Organism: Nonomuraea mesophila; assembly: GCF_004352805.1. NCBI lineage: Bacteria > Bacillati > Actinomycetota > Actinomycetes > Streptosporangiales > Streptosporangiaceae > Nonomuraea > Nonomuraea mesophila. Next base: position 6,392 of record NZ_SMLD01000220.1, on the reverse strand, counting down.
CTCCCGGTGCACCTTCCCCGCCAGGTCGAGCTTCTCGTCCAGCGCCTCCTCGAAGGCCCGTACGCCGTGCAGGTGCAGCGGCAGCCACAGTCGCAGGCCGCGGAACTCCCGGGTCAGCTCCACGCCCAGGTGCCCGTAGTCGGGCAGCCCGTCCACCTCGTGGAGGTCCTGGAGGTAGCGGCCGCCGCCCGCGTGCGCGGCGCGCAGCACGGCCGGCTCGCGTACGAGCAGCACGCCCGTCCCGTACGGCATGAACAGGCTCTTGTGCGGGTCGAACGTGAGCGAGTCGGCCTCCTCGATCCCGGCGAGCCGCTCCCTGCCGCGCCCGGTGAGCTGGAAACCGCCGCCGTAGGCCGCGTCGACGTGGAACCACAGTCCCTGCTCGCGGGCCAGCCGGCCCAGGTCCGCGAGCGGGTCGACGGTGCCGGTGCTGGTGCTGCCCGCCGTGCCCGCCAGCAGGAACGGGCGCAGCCCTGCCGCGCGGTCCTCGGCGATCAGGCGGGCCGCCTCGCGGACGTCCATGCGCAGGTCCGCGGTGGTGGGGACGGTCCTGATGCCCTCGGCGGGCAGGCCGGCGATCTGGGCGGCCTTGGCCAGGCTGTAGTGCGTGTGCTCGGTGACGTACACCGTGCCGTCGCCGAACGCGGGCCCGAGTCGGTCGTGCCGGGCGGCCACCACCGCGGACAGGGTGGCCGACGAGGCGCCCGTGGTGATCAGCCCGCCCGCGCCGGACGGCAGCCCGAACAGCTCCGCCATCCAGGTCAGCACGCTCTCCTCCATCGCGACCAGCGCGGGCGCGGTCTGCGCCACGCCGGTGAAGCGGTTGGCCACCTGGGCGAGCAGTTCGCCGAGGGCCGAGGAGACGAGGCCGCCCGCGGGGAAGTAGGCCAGGTAGCCGGGGCCCGCCGTGTTGACGCCCTGCGAGGCGGCCTGGCGGAAGGTCTCGATCAGTGTGCCGAAGTCGCCGGGCTCGCCGGCGGGCGGGCGGCGCAGCAGCGCGGCCAGCCGGGCGGCGTCGCCGTAGTCGCTGGCGGGTTCGTCCGGCAGTCCGGCGACCTGCCGGACGATGAAATCGACGGCCTGCCCGCCCAGCTCGGCGACGGCGTGCGGGGCCAGGTCCAGGGGGAGTGCGGTGTGACATTCCTGCTGGGTGCTCATGCCCGGACACGGTAGGGAATGGGGCAAGAGTGAGGATTGGACGTTCTTGCACCTCGGCCGTCAGAACAGGTTCTCCCGCTGGGGCAGGTCGATCACCCCGGTGAGCGCGAGCAGTCCCAGCACCGCCAGCGCGCCGAGCACGGCCCACGTGACGGGGTGGCCGAGGTTGAGCGTCCAGGTCGCGCCGATCCTTGCGGGCACCAGCACCGCCGGGTCCTGCCGGTTGAGGTAGACGGTGCCGCCCAGGAACCAGCGGCGGTCGTCGTCGCGCTGCGTGGCGCGGGTGCCCTCGGCGTCCTCTCCGGGCAGGTCCGGCAGCCGGTGCCCGCCCTGGCCGACCCGGATCTCCCGGACGACCAGGACGACCAGCAGCACGACCAGCGGGACGTACGCCGCGACCCGCCAGGCGGGCGACGGCGGGACCAGCAGCCACAACTGCAGGGCGGCGACCAGCAGCCCGAGATTGAGGCAGGCCGCGCCGGCGAGCGTCAGCCTGGCGATGCCGCGCAGGTAGACGCGGTACTTCCGGGCCGAGCCCTTGGGGCGGGCGGCGTCGAGGTCGGGGCGGGCGCGCAGGATGAGCAGCGTCACCACGGGGAGGAGCAGGGTGATCCCGGCCTGGACGAACACCGGCTCGAACGCGGCGGACGGCGTGAGCGCCCGGGGCGGGGCGGCCGGGTCGACGCCGTAGCCCGCGAAGGCCGGCAGCGTGGTCAGCGAGCCGTACCGCCACCCGCCCACACCGGCGGTGACCAGCGTGATCACGAGCGCAGGCAGCGCCCACACCCAGGGCACGCGCACCGGGTCGGTGCGGAACGTGGTGTCCACGGCGACGCGTGGGCGCAGGCCCTCCTGCCAGCGTCCGTCACGCTTGGCCGCGCGGAGCCTGCGCCCGGCCAGCATGTAGAGCGCCAGGTCCGCGACGCCGAGCACGGCGGCCAGGGCACTGACGACGCCGGCGCCCCGGCCGGCGGTCACGAGCGGCACGCCGGCCGCGGCGGCGCACAGGGAGGCGAGGAGCACCAGCCTCGTGTAGACGCGGCGCTGCCTGATCACCTGCGGGTCGCCGACGTGGCTGTGCGGCACCAGCACCCCGAACGGCATCGTCGGCCTCGTCAGGGCGGGCAGGGCCAGCGACAATCCGGTGACCAGGGCGATCGTGGCCAGCATGGTGGCGATGGACAGGGTCATGCCTTCGTCTTCTCCTCGTTTCGGAATCCCGACAACACGGTCCGGCAGCGGTGTACGACCTCGTCGCGGCCGAGGCCCTGCACGATGGCCTCGGCCAGCAGCACCCGAACCCGTTCCTCCCAATCCGCCACGAAGCCGGGCTCCGGCGGGCCGGAGGAGGGATCGCGCCTGACGACCGCGCCGCTCTTGCGGTTGACGCGGATGACGCCTTCGTGCTTGAGCAGGTCGTACGCCTTGGTGACGGTGTGGAAGTTGATCCCGAAGTCGGCCGCGAGCCGGCGGGTGGAGGGCAGCGGGTCGTCCTCCACGGCCTCGCCCCTGGCGATCGCCTCCACGACCCGGTCCCGGATCTGCTGGTAGATCGGGACCTCGCTGTCGAGATCGAGGTGCAGGTTCACCTTGAGAGCTTATCTGATATACAACTAATAGAACAGATGGCGCACCGACGATGGGAGCTCGCCCATGTTTACCCTCGACATCACCCCGGCCACGCTCACCGTGCGCTACGACCAGTGGACGCGGCTCTGCGTCCGCCGGGCGCGCACGGACATCCCGCTGGAGGCGATCCGCGAGGTCGTGCCCGTGGCCAAGCCGCTGGCCCAGGCCAGGGGCATCCGCGCGGGCCTCCTCGTCAGCGGGCTGCTCAAGGTCGGCACGTGGACGGGCGTCACCGGCGTCAGGCGGCTGGTGTGCGCCCGGCGCGGCGAGCCCGGCCTGCGCATCGTGCTCGACCGGCGCATCGACGGCGTCGACGAGCTGGTGCTCAGCCTGGAAGGCGCCGACGACGTCCGGCGCAGACTGGCCGGAGCGGCGGCGTGACCGCCGTCGAGGTGCGCGGGCTCGGCAAGACGTACGGCCCCGTCGCCGCCGTCACCGACCTGAGCTTCGACGTGCCGCCGGGCGAGGTCACCGCCTTCCTCGGCCCCAACGGGGCGGGCAAGACCACCACCATGCGCATGGTGCTCGGCCTGGTCGCCCCCGACACCGGCAGCGCCACCATCGGCGGCGTGCGCTACGCCGCCCTGCGCCGCCCGGCCTCGACCGTCGGCGCCGTCCTCGACAGCTCCGGGTTCCACCCCGACCACACCGCCGGCGCCCACCTGCGGGTGTACGCGCGGATGGGCGGCTTTCCCCGGCGCCGCACGCAGGAGGTCATGGACCTGACCGGCGTGACGCCGTTCGCGGGACGTCCCACCCGTGGCCTGTCCACGGGGATGCGCCAGCGCCTGCACCTGGCGACCGCGCTGCTCGGCGACCCGAGCGTGCTGCTGCTCGACGAGCCCGCCAACGGCCTCGATCCCGAGGGCAACGCGTGGTTGCGGGGCTTCCTGCGCGAACTGGCCGCGCAGGGCCGCGCGGTCCTGGTCTCCAGCCACGTGCTGAGCGAGGTGGAGCAGCTCGCCGACCGCGTGGTGGTGATCCGCGAGGGCCGGCTCGCCGTCGCGGGCCCCATGACCGGCCTGTACGCCGCGCCCGGCGTGCTCATCCGCACACCCGGCGCCGACGGCCTGAGCGCGCTCCTGTCCGGCGACGGGGCCACCGTCGAGCGCACGGCCACGGACACGCTGCTCGTCCACGGGCTGCCGGCCGACCGCATCGCCGCGGAGGCGAGCTCCCACGGCATCCTCCTGCACGAGATCACCCCCGTACGTCCCACGCTCGAACAGGCGTACCTCGACCTCACCGGAGGACCGGCATGAGCGCTCTCGTCCTGGCCGAATGGCACCGCCTGACCAGCGCCAGACTCTGGCGGTGGGCAGTGCTCGCGGCGATCGGCAGCGGCGCGTTCACCGCGCTGCTCGCCTTCATCGGGCCGGAGAACTTCGACCCGCCGCTGCCCGGCCTGCACACGGCGGAGGGCACCCGCGTGGTGCTCGGCATGCTCGGGCTGCTCGCGTTCGTGCCCGCGCTGCTGGGCACGTCGGCGGTGGCCGCGGAACACCGCCACCGCACGATCACCACCACGCTGTTGTACGCGCCCAGGCGATGGACCGCGCTGCTCGCCAAGATCGTCACGTTCACGGCGGCGGGCCTGGCCTACGGGGCGATCACCGCCGTCGTGGCCGGGGCGGGGCTGTTCACGGCCGCCGCCGCCAAGGGCTTCACGCTCGGGCTGCCTCCCGGTGAGGTGCTCGCCCTGCTGGCCAGGATCGCGGTGACCATGGGCGTCTACACCCTGCTCGGTGTGGGCTTCGGCGCCCTGTTCCGCAACCAGGTGGCCGCGCTCGTCGTGCTCGGCTCGTACTTCTACGTCCTCGAGACCGCGCTGATGCTCGTGCCCGGCATTAAGGCGCTCTATCCCTACCTGCCCGGCGGGGCCACCGCCGCGCTGACCGGCTTCACCTACCTGGCCGACGCCGTCGCCGCCCAGACCGGCCAGGCGGCGGGCACGCTCCTGCCGGCCTCGCTGGGCGGCGCCGTCCTCGTGGGGTACGCGGCGCTGGCCGCGCTCGCCGCCGTCGCGGCCCCGCTACGCAGGGACATCACCTGAAAAATGGTGCGCGGGCCGCGGGGGCGCTCGGGCATAATCCTCCGGGATGAACCGACCGTCGATCAGTGATCTCGCACACCGCGACCACCCCATCGCCGCCCCTGTCAGCGACGAAGCACTCGAGCGCCTGCTGCGGCGGGCGCGGCTGCCGGCGCGCGCCCGCGTGCTCGACCTCGGCTGCGGCGAGGCCGAATGGATCATCAGGGCCCTGGAGCTCCATCCGGAGGCGACGGCCGACGGGGTGGATGTCTCGGAGACCGCGCTCGCCGCCGCCGCCGAGCGCGCCGCGGCCCGAGGCGTGTCCGACCGGCTGCGTCTGCACCACATCACCGCCGCCGGCTTCACCGGCTCCGGGCCGTACGACCTCGTGCTGTGCGTCGGCGCCACCCACGCCTTCGGCGACCTGACCGAGTCGCTGCAGGCCATGCGCCGCCACCTGGGTCCCGCCGGGCGGGCCCTCATCGGGGAGGGCTTCTGGGAGACGACACCCTCGCCCGAGACCCTGGCCCTGCTCGGCGCGAGTCTCGACGAGTACGCCGACCTCGCGGGCACGGTGGAGCGGGCCGAGCAGGTCGGCTACGCCACCGTCCACGCCCACACCAGCACCCGCTCGGAGTGGGACGTCTACGAATGGTCGTGGACCGGCTCGCTGACCGACTGGGCGCTCGACCACCCCGGCGCCGACGGCGACGCGGCCCTGGCGGCGGCCCGCGACCACCGAGCCGCGTGGCTCGACGGCTACCGCGACGTCCTCGGTTTCGTCACCCTCCTGCTGCGGCCGGTGTGAGCACGTGCCCGGCCCTCACCTGGCCGGGAATCACCCACAGTCCGGAAAGAGGACCATGAACATCACCCACGCCGTCGTCACCGGTGCCGGCGGCGGCATCGGCAAGGCCCTGGCCGCCGCCCTGCTCGCGGAGGGGGCGCACGTCGTGCTCGCCGACATCGACGCGGCCGGGCTCGCCGCCACCTCAGCCGAGCTCGGCGCCGACGCCGTGCCCACCGACGTCGCCGATCCTGCGGCGATGGAGGCGCTCGCCGCCGCCGCGCCCGGCGCCGACCTGGTGTGCCTGAACGCGGGCATCGTCGGCGGGGACGTGGGCGTGCCGTGGGAGGTGGCCGACGACGACTGGGACAGGGTGTTCGCGGTGAACGTGGGCGGTGTGCGCAACGGCCTGCGCGCCTTCGTGCCGAGGATGCTCGCCTCAGGGCGGCCCGGGCACATTTTGATCACGGCGTCGCTGGCCGGGCTGGTGACGTTCCCCGGCGGCGGGGCCTATCCCGCCTCGAAACACGCCGTGGTCGCCCTGGCCGAGCAGGCCGCGCTGGCGCTCGACGGCACGCCGGTCGGGGTGACGCTGCTGTGCCCCGGCGCCGTACGGACGGCCATGATGCCGCACCAGGGCGAGGAGCCGGCGGCCGTCGCGGACGCGGCGCTGGCGGCGGTGCGCGAGGGCCGCTTCACCGTGACGCCGGCCGAGTGGCGCGCGGCCGTCACCCGCCGCGCCGAGCGGCTGGTCTCCGGCGCCCACCCCGGGATGCCGTCCCCCTC